>NZ_RZRO01000005.1:105392-137723 GCF_003997975.1 Mesorhizobium sp. M7A.F.Ca.US.005.03.1.1 | reverse complement strand
CGATGACGAGGACGACGATTTCGACGGCAAGCTCAATCGCATGATCATGGTTGTCGATGATGCCGGCCGCTGCATAGGCTGCGGAGCCTGCGGCCGCGTCTGCCCCAAGAACTGCCAGACGCATGTTGCGGCCGACGAGCTCGCAACATGATCTGGCGAAAACCAGGAGAACGGCGTTGCACTTCATCTTTTTGTCGGCTCGTGGGGCTGGTCCTGTGCAGCAATGCGTCGATGGTTTACTTCGCTTTGGATTCGATCCGTGTGGCAGTCGTCACGACGCTGGCCTGTTCGCTGCTGCTTCAGGCCTGCTATTTCGGCTGCGTGCTCTTTTTCGCGGACGTCGATGATCTGTAGAACTGTTCATTCGCTCCGCAGAGGGCCGGCGAATCCAATCTCTTCCTAAGCCCGTTGGCCGTAATCGAAAGACACGGGGCCGGCGAGTTCGTGCTCAGCTGCCACTGTGCTAGCAAGGGAACGGAATCCAATCCCGGAGCAGATGGCCAGAGTTGAGCGAAGACTGCGGTCGGAGCTCCTGCGCTTCCGGGTCTCCAAGGGGACGACTTTGCGAACCGAAGGGACTTTGAACCGTTGACGTGGCCAGCGTGCGGTAGGTTGGGCCAGCGACAGGGATCCCGGCCGGCCGGGAAGCACCGCCCTCTCAATGTGCGTTGACTTCGCTTCCTTTGGCGAAATGTGGGTAACGGCGAGGGCCGCACTCTTCCCGGGCCGTCGACATTCCCGCCCTTTTGGTGCGTGCGCCGTTAGGCGCGACAATTCGGTGCCCGCGTGTAACTGCGCGCATTCGCCGAAGCTTAGACGTGGTGCATTCCCGCTCGCCCGTTTGGCGGACAGTTCCGGCCGTGCTGGTTTTGCCGCCTAACGCCCGCCGCTCGTCACTGCCACACCCCTCTCCGGCAACGGCTCGGCGCATCGCGCAAGCCGGTTTAGCGATCAGGCCAGGCCCTTCGCGAGTTCCAACGCCTGCCGTTCGAAGAGGCGGCGGTAAATGCCACCATCGAGATTGATCAGGGCGGCATGATCGCCGTCCTCCATGATGCGGCCACGGTCGAAGACGAGCAGCCGATCGAGCGAGCGGACCGTCGACAGCCGGTGTGCGATGACGAGTGTGGTTCGGCCCACCATCAACCGATCCACCGCTTGTTGAATGAGCACCTCGGATTCCGAATCGAGGCTCGATGTGGCCTCGTCCAGAATAAGGATCGGCGCGTTCGCGAGGAAGGCGCGCGCGATCGCCACGCGCTGGCGCTCGCCGCCGGAGAGCTTCAAACCCCTTTCGCCGACCAATGTCCCATAGCCCTTCGGCAGGGGCGCGATGAATTCGTGGGCACTTGCCAGTCGTGCCGCTTGCTCGATCTCGGCCTGGCTCGCGCCAGGCCGGCCATAGGCGATGTTCTCGGCAAGCGACCTGTGAAACAGGATCGGCTCCTGCTGCACGATCGCGATCTGCGAACGAAGGGACTCTTGGGTCACCTCCGAGACGTCCTGACCGTCTATCAGGATCCGGCCGCCGCTCAGGTCGTAGAGTCTCTGGATCAGCTTCACGAATGTTGTCTTGCCGGAACCGGAGGGTCCAACCAACCCAACCCTTTCGCCAGCTTCAATCGACAGCGAACATTCGCTATAGAGCGGCAGGGGATGGTTGGCGTAGCGGAAGTGGACGTTCTCGAAATCGATACGGCCGTTCGTGATCCGGATCGGCTTGGCCTCTGGACGATCGGCAACATCCACCTGCTGATTGTGGATGGCCACCAGTTCTTCCATATCATTAACCGAGTGCTGCACGTTGCGGACATGCATGCCGGCATCACGCAGATAGCCCTGCAGGACGATGAAGGACGTGAGAACATATGCTATCTCGCCCGGCGTTGCCTGTCCATGCGACCACAGAAGCAGGGCATATCCGACCACCGCCACCCTGAGCGCAACCAAAGTTACGCCTTGGGTTGAGCCGATGATCGTTCCGCGCACCCAGCTCCGGCGCGCGCGGTGCCGCCATTTCGTCATGATATTTGCAAGCCGCTCGTCTTCGCGAACCTCTGCGCCGAAGCCCTTGACCACAGCGTTGCAACTGACCGCGTCCGCAAGCGCGCCGCTGAGCCTTGTGTCCCATCGGTTGGCAAGGCTCGCCGCTGGCGCGACATAGCCGAGCGACAGCGAAATCGAAAACGCAAGGTAGACGAGAGAGCCGCAAGCAAAGATCACGCCCATGACCGGCCAGTGCCAGCCGAGCAGCACCGTCGAGCCGATCAAGATGACAAACGACGGGAGCAGCGTGACGAGTATCGTGCTGTTGAGGAGGTCGAGCGCCCACATGCCGCGCGTTATCTTGCGCACTGTCGAGCCGGCGAAGCTGTTTGCATGCCAGTCTGTCGAAAAGCGCTGCACATGATGGAACGCTTCGGTCGCGACGTCGGAAATCATTTTCAACACCAGGTCGCTCAGGCCAATGAAGGCGACGTGGCGCATGGCAATGCCACCGAGTGCCAATGCAATCGGTACAGAGAATGCTGCAACAGCTGAATCCGAAGCTGGTGCTGCCGCATTAGCAGCACGAGAAACAGCGTCGATGAGTCGGCCAGAATAGAGCGGCATCAACACGTCAGCCAGCGTGGAGGCGAGCATCGCGGTCATGATGATCGCGAGCCGGGCCGGCTGCCTGTTCCAGAGGCGAACAGTGAAGGCGAAAACGTCGCGACAAGTGGCGCCGCGCCCATGGACGGGGAAACGTCTCATAGTTTCCAAGCGGGCGCATCAACACGCTCGGTCCCAAAGACGATAAAAGACAAAACTGGAATTTCGACCTCCCCCATAACAGCATCAATTTTGGCGGGCAGCTCTTGCCGCCTCACGACGGTGAGTTCAAAAGTCGTGCCAACTGAGCGGGAACATCCGAAGGACAAATTCAGCAGGTTACCGAGCCTGGAGAAAGTCAGCCGCCATCCAGTCGATACGATTGCTACGGCTGCTCAACTCGGGAGATTGGAAAAGAAGGTCGATGTATCGATTGAATTTTGAGCTTGTTCTTGCCTCGATCAAATAAGTACAGTTGCAATGCAGCTTTCTCAGGCCCGGCACTTAGGTGCTGATTTCAAAAGCGCGCCGCGAATACTTTCCTGCCCATATTCCGTCAATCGAATGCTCGACTGTCGGATTGTGCGCTCCCCGACACAGTGCTGTCGGTTCGCCTCCTGGGTACCTCCCCCGTCGATTGACGACCTGAAGGAGAAGCTTCGCTCGCAAGCTGGCACGACTCTTGAGGGTACTCCAGGTGGCGGAAGGAACTCCGGCTCGAGTCCCGTTGACTTCGGATGTTGCGAGGCTGGGTTGGAGCAAACTGTGCACCAATGAGAACGCAATGAAGGAGACATCATGGAACTCCGGCGGATTGCGGTGGAGTTAGACCTATTCCTCAAGATGACTGATGATGTCGCTCAATCCGAACAGTTGTTCGAACTGTTGTCTGCGTTTGCGCTGAATTTCGATTGCCCGTGGATTGCCTATGGGCCGCTCGCATCAGAGAGGGCTTTCAAGCCGAACCGGGAGGGTTCTGTGGTGATGTGGAATTATCCTGCTGAATGGCAGGAGCGCTACTCGAGAATGGGCTATGCCAAAATAGACCCCCTCATCAAGAAAGGTCGAAAGGAGGCGGGACCCTTTCGATGGAGCGAGGTGTATACTGATGAAAACATAACTGAAGATGGACGCCGCGTCTTGGACGAAGCAGCAACATTCGGCTTGAGGTCAGGCGTTACCGTCCCATTACATGGCCCTGGTGGCAGCTTTAGGTTTGTGAGTTTTGCTCAATCCTCGGACTGCGAATTGCAGAATAGAGCGATCACCTACCTGCAAATGGCCGCGCTGCGGTTTCATCGGATGGTTACGAAGTTCGACACTACGACTGCGTCGGAACGAGCTCATAACCTGTCTCCGAGAGAAATAGAGTGCATTGATTTGGTGTCACAAGGAAAATCATCTTGGGAAATAGGAACTATTTTAGGCAGATCACGAAATACGATAGATTTCCATTTAAAAAATGTAATGCGGAAGTTGGATGCGACCAGCAGAACGGTAGCTGTTGTAAAAGCTTTGAACCTTGGGATTATCCAACCGCCGTAGGTGCGCAGCTAGTTCTCCGCCCGTAGTAGCGCGCGTGATAGCCGAGACGCTCCGGCGTGCGCTCGCTCTTCGAAGCACCCAGCGCCTCGTCCATCTCGGCCTCGAGCACCTCCTGCATCACGGCGCGAATCACCTCGTGCAATCCATCCGGCTTCGAAAGCAAAATGTCGTTGACGCTGCTACGGCGGATTTATCTTCAGGCTTGGTCCTGGTGGCGATGCTGAGTTCGCTTCGCTGAGATTGGGCGGTCATGACAGGGTGGTGTTCAATGTCACCGATTCCTGGAAGAAATTACCATCCGTATTAAGCGACTGACGATGAGTGATGTGTGTCCAAAATCTGACAGCTGTCAGAAAACATTTCGGGTTCAATACAGCGGAGCGTCTTAGCCCTGTCGGGCTTTTCGAAGCCTATCTCGCAGTAACTGCGCGCCAGGCGCACTAGCTCGGCCTTTGCTGGTCGATGTGCGGCAATATAGTGTGAGGGCTGACCCGCATGAGAACACGGAACTCGCTCGATGAAGGATGATCGACGGCATCCAGAAAGCTTCTCTCCGGCGGGTTCGAGGGTGCTGCGCGCGCATCTCGGCGACGGGCCAGCGACCAACGGTTGAGGCTACATCTCCGGAGCGAGTGATGCCTCGAAAGATGCAATGCTGTCTCTGGTCCGACGCGCTGGAAGTTTGTGAAGGGTCGGCCCGGCAAATCGGTGAACCGGGCGGCTTAGGCTGCCAAAAAGGGTAGATGTCTGCGTTGCCTCGGTAGATCAGCAGGCGGTATCAGAAAGCCAAAGGCACACGCACACCATCGTGGCGCTTCGCAGGAAGTAGATGGGAGTAATCACCAGTGATTTTACCGGAACTTCGCTCAGCAAACACAGCCGGCAGGGTTTTGGAGATAACGACGACCACGGGATGCGTCGTAGGATGTTCATATTGTCCCCAGGACAAGTTCGCGGTCCGGCAAAGAAAAGTGTCTCATGCGAGTCATCTGGATCTTGAAGATTTCAAGCGGTGTCTGGCCCGCGTACCGACTTCCGTCGACATTGGTTTTGCGGGATACTCCGAACCTTGGCTCAATCCGGACTGTACCGAAATGGTGGAGCACGCCTTCGCCAAAGGCCATGGCATCAGGATTTTTACGACGCTGGTGGGAATGAACGGGCAGGACCTGCAGCGATTGCAAGCCTTGCGCTTGGGCGTATTCGTGGTCCATGTTTTCGATGACGGCACCTACATGAACAGCCGCCTGGTCGGAGACAAGTATCGCGATCTGGTTCGTCAACTCGTCGACGCGGACATCCCCTTGATCCGATTCGTGGCCTTGGGCGAGCCCCACCCAGATATAGCCGACATTATTCCTACCGAAGCCCTGATAAAAGCGCGGCCGGTGAGCAGTAGGGGTGGAAGCGTCGACCCTAAGATCGTTGCACCACGTCAGCCAGTGGTCGGAGCCCTAACCTGCGTGGACGCACGACAGTATCGGAATGTTCTTCTTCCAAACGGCGACGTTACCCTGTGCTCTATGGATTTTGAACGGCGTCACGTATTGGGCAACCTTCTATATGAGGGTTACTCCGCTCTGTTTGAAAAGCCAGTTTTTCGCGAAATCGTCGACCGCATGAATGGAGCAGATGGTTTTCTGCTTTGCAGGATGTGTGAATTCGCCGACCCAAACGACCGGACCTGAGTGCATGCCGGCCGAGAGGGCGTGCCTGGCAGTGCGGATGGCCCCACGACAGATGCACCTGCCCGCGACGCCATCGTGTTTTCACGTTACGCCAGTATGTTCCTGTAGGCGCGGCAGTGGGCCTCGAGCATTTCGGAGACGAGCTCATCGAAAGGTCTTCGCCTTCCAACCGAGCTTGTCGGCCTGCCTAGCTTGAGGTAACGCCGATCACAGGTCAACCATCGGTCGGATGGAAACAGTGTTAGTCGATCCCGATCAGAGCTTGATTGCTTACTCACGGCTCACCTCGTCAACGCCTTCACCCTCCCGGACGATCTCCTTTTCGACTCGCCTGAAGGCAGCAGCCCAGCTGCGGCCGGGGATGGTTGCCGTCGCGGTAGTGGACGTTCTCGAAACCGATGCGGCCCTTCGCCAGCGCGTCTCCCGGTTGCTTCCGCCTGGCCTACGAACGGGCTTTCCGTCAAGGGGGTCCACGGCGGCCCCGCCCTCTTGATCCGGCGGCTCGGGCCAGTCATCGCGCAAGAGATCGGAATCCGCATTCTTCTCAAAGAGAGCGTGGCTTTCGCTGTGTCATCGGTCATCAAATAGTTTCTTGAATCAGGTTGGTGTCCGCAGCCCGAGGTTGAACGGCGAATATTGATGACCGCCGCGAAGCCGCTCGCTCGCTACGGCGCTATTGAGGAGCGCGCTCGCGAGCGGCTTCGCTACCGCCGAGCGACACAACCTCTGGCGACGCGACCCTGCTGATCTCCTTGGACTCATTCATTTGTCCGGAGCGCTATGGGCAGCGAAGGGTGGGTACGTCAACTACCTGATGCCATAGTAGCGATGCTTTCGCGGAAGCTTTAGAAGCCATCCTGTTGCAGCACATTCGAAAGCATCCGAATGGAGGGCAACGCAACCCAACAATATTTGATGAGGATGCCGGCATCACCAGACCAAACCCAGACCAAACAAAGCTGCCTCCGGCATTCTGCTTCAACGTTAAGCGACGAACATCTGCCGCAAACCACTAGCCATTAAACAGCTCTCTTCTTTGAAAGACTATGTGCAGAGGACTTGATATGGACACCGACGCTTTCACGGCTCATGAATCTAACGTTCGTCGTTATTGCCGGGCGTTCCCCACCGTCTTTACGAAGGCCCTTGGGGCGACGATCTGGGACGAGACGGGTAAGCCCTTTATCGATTTCCTGGTGGGTTCCGGCGCACTCAACTACGGGCACAACAATCCGGATATTATGGCGCCAGCGATTGAATATCTCGTCGGTGAGAACATTCTTCTGTCGCTTGATATGCATACGGCGGCAAAGCGTGACTTCATTGAAGGGTTCGTCGATTGGATCCTGAAACCCAGAGGCCTTTCGTACAAGATTCAGTTTCCCGGGCCGACCGGCACGAACGCCAACGAAGCGGCGCTGGCGCTGGCGCGAAAATACACCGGCCGCTCGAGCGTCATGGCCTTTACGAATGCGTTCCACGGCATGTCGCTCGGCTCTCTAGCGGTGTCGGGCTCGGCCTCAACCAGGGAACTGGGAGGCGTCGCTCGCCACGATGTGATCCGTGTTCCCTATGACGGCTATCCGAGCCAAGCTTTCGATTCCGCCAGTTACATCGACAGCGTTTTGAGCGACCCGGGGAGCGGCATAGAAAAGCCTGCCGCAATCATTCTGGAGACCATCCAGGCCGAAGGCGGCATGAACGCCGCATCCGCAGCTTGGCTCACGGAAATTCAGCGCATTTGCCGTACGCACGGCATTGTTTTTATCGTCGACGATATTCAGGCGGGTGCGGGCCGAACTGGCGATTTCTTCTCATTCGAGTCCGCGAAAATCGAACCGGATATTGTGTGTCTTTCCAAGTCCCTAAGCGGTTCAGGTAGTCCGTTGTCCATCGTTCTGATTCGACCCGACTTGGACATATGGAAGCCCGGAGAACATAGCGGGACCTTCAGAGGCAACAATTTCGCCTTCGTGACGGCAGGAGCCATGTGCAAGATGTGGTCGGATAGGAAATTTACTGCAGGTGTCGAGCGGACAGCCGTCAGGCTGCAAACGCACCTCGATCGCCTGGTTGCGAAATTTCCAAGATACATCGAACAGAAGCGCGGCCGCGGTCTGATGGCCGGCCTGAAATGCCGTTCACCGGCAGTTGTCGGCCGCGTGCACGATGTCGCATTCGAAAATGGCCTTCTTATCGAATCCTCGGGGCCAAATCGCGACGTTATCAAAGTCCTCCCACCGATAACCATCACCGATGCCGAACTCGATC
The DNA here is from genome assembly GCF_003997975.1 of Mesorhizobium sp. M7A.F.Ca.US.005.03.1.1. Classification (NCBI taxonomy): domain Bacteria; kingdom Pseudomonadati; phylum Pseudomonadota; class Alphaproteobacteria; order Hyphomicrobiales; family Phyllobacteriaceae; genus Mesorhizobium; species Mesorhizobium sp. M7A.F.Ca.US.005.03.1.1. The sequence goes on along the minus strand of NZ_RZRO01000005.1, from coordinate 129,627 downwards.
GTGGCATCACCATCCTTGAACACGCACTACAGGAGCAAGACAATGCCTAGTCAGATATCTCAAGTGCCAGCCATCTCGCCGGTTTCGATCAAAGAACGGACCGGGTCGATCAACACGGCGGAGATCATCTCGGTCCTGAAAGGTGAGCTCACCGCTCTGCACATCAAGCAAGCTTTCAGCACCGAAGTAGCCGAGGAGATCACTACGAACTTTATTGGAAGCTCTGGTCTCAGAGAGCGTAAAGATGGTGTGCCCGGACAATATGTCGGCGCATCTCACTACAGGAAGGATGCAGCCACCTATTTCGCAGACGCCGAAAACGCGCGGCCGTACGTCGATGCCCTTTTTAAGAATTTGGTTGACCCGGTTCGAGCAGTATTCAGGGCGTTGAAGCGAGAGCTTCACAACCAGGGAATCGAATTGCGGCTAGCCCGTTCCGAACACGGCCAGGCCAATGTTTGTCGCGGCCTCAGTTGGTCGGGCACAGGCACATTTTCCTTGGATCCCCACGACGACGTCGCTCAAGTCTTACGTGCTGGCGATGATTACGAGCTTTCTGCGGTGGCGCACAATACGGTCGCAGCGCTCAACCTCTATCCCAGCATGCCTGAGGAAGGCGGCAATCTGAAGCTCTGGAGCCACAAGCCGACGGTTGCGGACCGGATATCGCAAGGTGTGGAGACCACTGGATATCCCTATTCGGCAGCCTATCTGGAAGCCGTCCCTTGCCGCGAGTTCGAGCTCAAAACCGGGGATATCGCCCTAATCGATGGCGGCTTCGTTCACGGGGTTACCGGTCAATTAGGCGACGGAAAGCGTCGCCTAGTGCTGAATTGCTTTTTCGGATTTGCGCGGCCTGATCTTGTTCTCTGGTGGACGTGACGTTGGACCTCGCAGCGATCGACTGGCTTGGGCCGTGAGTTGGCGTGGCCAGGCGTGTGACTGCTCATGCTGCCGTCATACAAGCCGAACCTCGAACCGATTGAAATGGCCTTCGCCAGACAGTTTGGGCTGATGCCTTTGCAGGCTACAATTCAGGACTCGCCCTATGAAGAAGCAGTTTACTCCTACAAACGATGTAAGCCTCGCGATCTTTGATCGTCTTGAGTCTGAGGTGCGGAGCTACGTCCGTGCGTTCCCAGTTCTGTTCGATCGAGGCGTCGGCACTGCCCTCATAGCTACAGACGGTCGGGAATACATCGACTTCTTGGGAGGCGCGGGAGCCTTGAATTACGGGCACAACAACCCAGCCTTCACGCGGGCGTTGTTGGACTACATTGCGCGCGACGGAATTGTGCACGGGCTCGACCTTGCTACGACCGCCAAGAAGGCCTTCATCGAAGCTTTTGAGCAGTTTATTTTGAAGCCCCGCGGTCTGTCTTATAAATTGCAATTTACTGGCCCCACAGGTACGAACGCGGTCGAGGCGGCTCTGAAGCTAGCTCGCCAAGTGACCGGCAGGTCAAACATCGTTTCGTTTACGAACTCGTTTCACGGAGTCAGCGCTGGGGCGTTGGCGGCAACCGGAAACACGAAGTTCCGAGATGCTGTCGGCTTTCCCCTCGCGCACGTGACATCGTTGCCGTACGAGGGCTATCTCGGCGCTTCAGACACGATCGAGTATTTCGAGAAGCTTCTCGATGATCCTAGCAGTGGTCTCGGCAAACCCGCTGCGGTGATCCTAGAAGCAGTGCAGGGCGAAGGCGGTGTCAATGCTGCTACCGTTGAATGGCTGCAACGGCTGCGTGATCTGACCTCTCGGCACGAGATCCTGATGATCCTCGATGATATTCAGGCTGGTGTCGGTCGCACAGGGAAATTCTTCAGTTTCGAGGCGGCTGAGATCGTGCCGGACATCGTTACCCTGTCAAAGTCGTTGTCTGCAATTGGAACGCCTATGGCCCTTGTCCTCATGAAGCCTGAACTTGATGTCTGGACGCCGGGTGCGCACACCGGCACGTTCAGGGGCAACAACTATGCTTTCGTCACTGCTCGTGCGGCCCTTGAGACTTACTGGTCCGACTCCAAGTTTGAAGATGAGATTGCTCGCAAATCAGCCATCTTGGCTCAAGAACTCAAGTCGATCGCAGACGACTTCCCCAGCCTTGCTCTGAATGTCCGAGGCCGCGGCTTGATGTATGGACTCGTATCACCAAAGCACCACTCATTGCCGGGGCTCATTTCCCGGGAAGCTTTTCGTCGCGGCTTGGTGATCGAGATCGCTGGCTCGTATGGTGAGGTGCTCAAGTTCATGACAGCCCTTACCATAACCGAGGCTGAACTGCGCCGTGGTCTGTCGATCGTACGCGACAGCATTGGCGCGGTGCAGGACAGCATTTCAGCGGAGTAGGCATTCACTCAGTCCCCCCTACCCAGTCTGGGCTTATCAAGCAAAGGAAATTCCGCTTTAGACGTATGCGATTGTATGGAGACGGACAGCAAAAATGGACACTCGGAGAGCTCAAACAATGGACACCGACCGCTTGACGTGATCGAACGACAGTACGGCATGTGCAAATCAATACACACTTCTTGCTCGTTGCAAGATGAAGGACGACGTCCAGGGCCGGTGAAACCGGTATTCTAATATATTATATAAGTAAGATGGTAATATTGCTGGTTTATCACGAGCGAAGACGAACGGTACACAACACATTAGAAATTAACTTGTATAAGAGGTCCGGTATTTCTTATCCTTTCTGATGAAAAATAGAACGGATTTTGTGCGACGTCGAAGTTTGGCGAGACGAGTGTAAGGCGCGTTCGCGAACCTTACACCGTTACGTTCTGAAGGAGTTGAGATCGTGAGTGATATGACAGCCCGAGACGATGAGATAAGCCTAGCCGAACGCGTAACGCAGCATTTGAAACCGCATTTATGGGCAAAGGCCAACCGGCTCCTTATCCGTAAAGCAATCAGCGAATTTGCACACGAGTTGCTAATTGCTCCTCGACTCCAGCGAATGGAAGGCGACTGGGGGAAGTATGTGCTGGAAAGCGAGACCCCTGGGTTGGAGTATTGGTTCCAGGCTCGGCGCCTCCTGCTAGATCACTGGCAAGTGGACGCCGGCTCTCTGGAGAAAAGGATTGAGGGCAGGCCGGCCCCCCTGGATGCGCTTGATTTTGTTATTGAGTTCAGCCGCCATCTTGGCATAAAGGAAGAGATGATGCCGGTTTACCTGCAGGAGATCAGCAGCACGCTGTATGGCAGCGCGTACAAGCAGGCCAAAACAGAGATATCCGCCGCAGAACTGGCTTTTGCCGATTACCAGATCGTTGAGGCTGGCATGACGGAGGGCCACCCGACCTTTATCGCGAATAACGGTCGCATTGGCTTTGACGCGCTCGACTATAGTCGCTATGCGCCGGAGGTGGGCAGTTCGATAAGACTCATATGGCTGGCCGTCCATAAAGAAATGGCAACGTTTAAGTCCATTTCAACGCTCGACTACGACCTTCTCATGCACGAGGAACTCGGTCGACAGGCGCTGGAACAGTTCGACGCAGCGTTGCGTCAAAAGGGACTAAACTCGACCGATTACATCTATATGCCAGCGCATCCTTGGCAATGGTTCAATCGGCTCTCAACTATCTTCGCGGCGGATATCGCCAACCGGCACATTGTCTGCCTAGGCCAGGGGAAGGACATATATCATGCCCAGCAATCGATCCGCACACTTTTCAATATAAGCGATCCGCATAAACGGTACGTGAAAACGGCGCTGTCGATACTTAACATGGGGTTTATGCGCGGCTTGTCACCGACACACATGCTGGCGACGCCCGCCATCAACGAATGGTTGAAGAATTTGCTCGACAGTGACTCCTATTTAGCCGCCAACGGCTTCAGCATCCTTCGCGAGGTCGCGACGATTGGCTATCGCAATCGTTGTTTCAACACCGCCCTCAAGAAGGACTCCCCTTACAAGCAGATGCTTTCTGCGCTGTGGAGGGAAAGCCCCCTTCGGCAGTTGAAAGAAGGGGAACGTCTGATGACAATGGCGTCGCTGCTTCATGTCGATTACAATGGTGAAGCACTCGTGACAGCCCTCATCAATGCCTCGGGGTTAGACGCCGCCGCTTGGCTACGCCGCTATTTTGAATCTTATCTGGCGCCGCTTCTCCACTGCTTTTATGCTTACGATCTAGCGTTTATGGCACATGGAGAAAATATAATTCTAGTTATGAAAGATCACGCTCCGACGCGAGTTATCATGAAAGACATTGGCGAGGAGCTTCGTATTCTAGGCGGAGATCTCAACGTGCCGGAGGAGATTAAGAGGATCTGCATTCAAGTAAATCGCGACATGAAGCACGACTTCATTTTCACCGACGTTTTCGACTGCTTCTTTCGTTACTTGGCTGTAACACTCGAAGAACATCTTGATTTTCCGTCGACACACTTCTGGCAGCTCGTAAGCGAGTCCATCCTTGGCTACCAGACGAAACATCCGGAATATGACGAAAAATACAGGCAGCATGACCTATTCGCTCCAGAATTTCTGCGACGATGTATGAATCGACTGCAGATACAAAAAAACCAGCAAATGGTGGACTTCGGTGATCCGGGAGAATACCTGCACACCGTCGGCACGCTGAAGAACCCACTGGCGGGCATTCGCAAAGTGACCAGTGCAGGTTAAGCTTGAAGGAGGCGCGTATTTTAAATGAACAATGTAGTTAGCCGGTTTTGGGCCAATACCATACCCCCCCCTTGGGGTAAGCAACCCCTTGCGTAAACGCCGCCGCAGCATGTTGCGCGTATCAGGCGCCCGCTCACCAGCGCGTCGCCTGCTTCCATTCTGAAAGGAGGCGCCTAATTTTTTTATCGCCTTCGGGCCGGCTTTCCAGGTGCCGTCAACACTGACACGGTTAGGCGCCCAAAGCTTGATTTGTGTAGACCTCGCTACCTTAAGCATAAACCTCGTCGAACGCCTTCAATCAAGCACTGCGGCCTTGACGCTCATGCTAGGAGATCATGGCCGCGTTGGAGGTAAGTGCGGCTCTAACTTATGGCTAGAAGGGAGCTTCTCATGTACATTCTAGAAACGCCGCGCCTAATCCTAAGGCCACCGTCGCATAGCGACGAGCTTCTTCTACATGAGCTTCATAGCGATCCATTTGTGGTAAATGCCATGTGGGATGGAGTCTATCCGACCCGAGAGCAATCGAAAGCTAAACTACAACAGTTCATCCATCATTGGCAGAGCAATGGTTTCGGCTTATGGATGGTGTTCGTAAAAGGCGAAGGCCAAGTCGGAAAATTCGCAGGCTACTGTGGATTGATGTACAGTGGCCCGTATCTGCCCGAAGATCCCACTAATGTGGAAACCGTATCGTGCCTCCACCTTGCGTCTTCCGGTAAGGGGATCGCCGCAGAGGCCGGCAGGGCAGCGATCCAGTTTGCTTTCGAGAACCTAACGCTCGAGAAGGTCACTTCATTCATTCGCCCAACGAACACGCGTTCGCTTCGGAAAGCACCGAAAGTAGGCCTTCGCTATGTAAGAGACCGGGTCTACAATAACGTAGTTATGCGATATTTTGAAGTGACAGTCTTGACTGCTGTAAAAATCGAAAAAGTCGTCGTTATCTCTTGTTAGTATCATTGTTTCTCGGAAGACGGTGATGCAAGAAACCGTAGGCGAGCGCTGCTCTCGCCCTACGAACTTGCAATCATTCACACCGACGCACCGGCGTGTCCGGAGATGCATGTGCCCTGGAATTGAGAGCTTGTCGGTTCAGAGATAGTTCAGATGGGTCGCTCGGTCTCGCTTCGGGCATGCCCTCGACCGATTTGGCGATCAAATCGCTCCGTTACAGACGGCATGATGTGGAGCTGCCGCGCCGTAAGTGACCATATCTCAGGCGGTAGGAGGAGCGCTTTGCTGAAGAAGCCCATCACACTTGGTACCTTGATGGGGAGTTGCGTGGTTTTCGATTATATCGTCGTGGGTGGTGGCTCCTCTGGATGCGTGATGGCGAGCAGGCTCTCCGCCTATGGCGCTCGCGTGCTGCTCATTGAAGCTGGCCCTGATACGCCGCCGAATGCCATTCCTGACGACATCCAGGATGGCGACCCAACGCGTGCTTACCTTAATCCCGGTTATCGATGGCAGTCACTCCACGCGACAACGGTGCGAGGTGGCCGCAAGCCTGTCCATTACGAACAGGCGCGCGTCATGGGTGGCGGCTCCAGCATCAATGCCCAAGTCGCCAACCGCGGCGGGCCCGGAGATTACGATGAGTGGGCCTCAAGCGGTGCAACGGGCTGGGGTTGGGAAGACGTGCTGCCCTACTTCCGTCGTCTAGAATGCGATTTGGATTTCGGCGGGGAATTTCATGGCACGAACGGCCCCTTGCCAATCAAACGTGTGCGCCAATCAGACTGGTCGGGCTTCATCCGGGCAATCTCCGATGCTTACGATGCTTTGGGGCTTCATTTCAGGCCAGACTTCAATGGTGCATTCGGTGATGGCTATTCAGTTGTCCCATTGACCAACCGCAATGGTCATCGGGTCTCCTCCGCGATGGCGTACTTACCCGAAACCGTCCGCTCTCGCCGCAATCTAACGATTTTATCCGAAACGACAGTTGCGCGGCTGACCTTTTTGGGAACAACGGTAACGGGGGTCGAGACGGAGAACAAATCGGGCGTGCAATCGTATAGCGCTTCTTGCGTTATCCTGTGCGCAGGAGCACTCCATTCACCCGCCATATTGATGCGCTCCGGGATCGGCCCCGCGAAGGAATTAGTACAATTCGGAATCCCTATCGTTGCAGATTTGAAAGGTGTGGGCCAGAATCTTCAGGAACACCCCACGATTTGCGTTTCGGCCTATTTGAAGCCGGCCGATCGCTTGTCACCCGGCGTGAGCGAATATATTCAGATGCACGCCCGCTACTCGTCGGGTTACGAAGGCTGCCCGTCGACCGATATGGCAATATCGACTGTTGCAAAATCATCCTGGCAGCCGCTGGGGAGGCGCCTCGGCACTCTCGCCGTGTGGGTCAATCGCAGCTACTCGACGGGAACTGTGGCGCTCAAGGGTAGTTCGCATAAAATAGAGCCGGAGGTCGATTTCAACTGGTTGAGCGACAAGCGGGACGCCGAGCGCCTCAAGCAGGGCTTTCGCTTCATAGTCCGCCTGCTGCAGCAAGATTCGCTGTCCTCTGTGGCGCTGGACCCGTTTCCGTCAGCGTTGAATGCGCGAGCGAAGCTGGTGAGCAAGGTCACAAGCACAAACTATGCACTCACGTCATTTCTGGCGCTGCTCATGGACGCGTCGCCGCGGCTGCGCCGTGGGCTGATTAGGCGCGTCATAACGGATGGGGATAGCATTTCCGATCTCGTCAACGACGAGAAACATCTGGATCGGTATATTCGCCAGAACGTCATCCCAAGTTGGCATCCGACGTCGACCTGCAGGATGGGGGCAGCCGCGGATCCTGGCGCTGTGACCGATCCGTCGGGACGCGTTCATGGTATTTTGGGTTTGAGGATCGCCGACGCTTCCGTCATGCCATTTTGCCCTCGGGCGAACACAAACATTCCGACGATTATGGTGGCTGAGAAATTGGCCGACACAACCTTGAGAGACGGCAGACGGAGCTAAATCGCTGCCTGCTTTGCTGCTCGGCTAGTCGTCTCGTCGAGACGGCGGATAACGTCGACAAGCGCTTCCTCAGCTCATGTGCTCCTTGGTGCCGCCAGGCAGAACGCCGAACCCGATGTAGATGGCTTTTTTGCGAACGAAGTCTTCGTCCCTGAGCTTGACCGCTCGACCCGGATAGCGTCGAAAAAGACTATGGGATAGGAAAATTTCGAGCGGTCGGTTTCTGCCATTCGGCCATCGTCCGGGACGGCGTGTGTGATGGACGAGCTCAGGTAGCTGGCGATACCTCGCGTCATAGAGCTCTTCGAGATGGCCGATCCTGCCATGAAACCCGGAGGTCGGCGCTGGTCTGGATTGAGCCTGGAAGTCATAAAGCAATTCAGAATTGTAAATCGCTCTTAGTATCTTGGCCGTGATAATGTTAAACTAACCGCGACGGATGTAACAATATATACAACTATATTAACATACAAATCGTTGTTATCTTCACCAGGAAGCGCTAGAGATCAATTGCTAAGACGGAATCACCGCCCAGCCATCGGCTTAGCCTTAGAATGGGACATCATGTCGACTTTCGTTATTATTGGAAGAGACGGCGCGTTGCCCACATCCAAGGAACTGTCGACTTTGAGAGCCGCGGCAAACACTAATCAACTTAAGCGCCCAAAAAGGGGATTGACTATGACCACGCTGCCGAAAATTTCACTTTCGAAATTGAGAGACGATGCAACGCGACGTGACGAGCGCCAGCGCCTGCAAATGGCATGCCAGGAATACGGGTTCTTCTACCTTGTCGAGCACGGCATCCCCGGGGAACAGATCGCGCAAGCCATTGAGGCTTCCCGGCGATTCTTCGCATTGCCACAGTCGGTTAAGGAACGCTACGGGCACGCCTTTCAGGACGTGTACCCCACTGCCGCCCGTGGATACAGTCCTTTACACGGCGAAATGCTACATCCTGAGGCCGGCTTCGATCCAAAGGAGGTATTCGACCTCGGAATTGAGAACGAAGGCGACCGGCGTCCGTTCTCCGGCCGCACGCGCCTTCCGGATGAAGCCTTGGCTCCTGGCTTCGCAAGAAACCTGCTTGCTTTGCAGGCTACCGTGCTCGCCGGGATTGTCCCCCAGATCGGGGATGCGCTGGCGGACCTGATAGGTATGGAAGAGGCATGGTTCCAACGCCATTTCAGCACGCCGACGCTTGGGCAACGCGTGATACGGTATCCAGCTCGCGGCGGCACTTGCGCAAAGCACACGGATCATGGCTTCTTCACGCTGCTGCTGCAAGAGGAACTCCCCCTGCGTTCCTTGCAGGTGTGGTTCCGCGGTCGATGGATGCCGGTGCCGAGCCTGCCCGATAGTCTCGTAGTCAATCTGGGCGACCTCCTTCAGGTCTTGAGCGACGGCCGCTTCAAGAGTACGCCCCACCAGGTCGTGCATAGTGGTCCGACTGATCGAATTTCGCTGCCCTTCTTTATTTATCCCGAGATCGACGCTCGCCTGACTTCGCGACAAGGGCAGCAAGTTAGTGTTGTAGAAATGATGCTGCGCAACGTTGAGTCAATATGGGTGACTGGGAATGGCGCCGGACGCGCGCGCGAACTGCAATGATTGTCTGCTTTTCTAAAGCATGCGCAATTATGGCGCCGACGCGGTGCAGATCTCCGTGGTAAGCTGGAAGAACTCTCGCATCCGCTAGATTGTCCCGCCGTCGCGCGTGTAGCGCGGCGGTCGGAAGCCCGCTTCGGGATGAATGCACCTATGGTGTCAGATTGTTTGCATCGTGTGGTCGCAGGGAAAGATCGCACTAGATCTGCACCGCTGTCGCAAACGTGCTGCGGGAAAACCTGAGGGAACTTGATCCCATGATAACGCTCGCCCAACTCGCGCTTGACGTATCGCGAACCGAGCTCCCGGGAACCAGTTCCAGCGCGACCACGACGCCGTCACAGGCGGAAAGATCTTATAACACCCGGCGGTCGCGTGCTGCACGTCTTGCGGGCCGGTGGCAGTTATCGCAAGCCGTCAACCTTTCAGGCCGAACACCTCGCGCCCTGGAGCCCATTCTCAGCCGGAGCCCGCCCCTCATGGAGATTCGTCTCGCAGGCACTGCCGACCGCGATGCATGGCGGTCCCTTTGGTACGCATATTGCGCCGACCAAGGTCTCAATTCATCAGAACAGGCGACAGATAGGATCTGGCGGCGCATCGAGCGCCCAGACGAACCGATTAACGCGCTGATCGCGGTCTCAGCAACTGGCGTTACCATAGGTTTTGCTACCTTTGTCATTCACCCGTATACTCTTAGCGATCGTCCGGTCTGTTTTCTCGCAGATCTCTATGTCGACGAGTCTTCGCGGCGCCAGGGGATTGGCCAAGCCATGCTCACGAATCTGGCCTCCTACGGTCGCGACCAAGGCTGGCTGAGAATCTATTGGAATACGGACAGATCAAATTATCATGCGCGGGCGCTCTATGACAAGATCGGTAAATTGAGTCCATACCTTACCTACTACTATGACCTGTAGACTTGCTCTGAGGTCGTAACGAAAGCGCATTGACCTGCCCCAGTCTTTTAAACAGTGGCGAGTAGACTAGAGGTGCAGCCATTTATGTTGCGCACATGGGCTTGCAGCGGAATGTATTTTCGGCGCGATGATCCATTGATCAGGCAAGGACCGTGTTCGAGGTAAACTCCGTGCGGTGGTCTGCGACGATCATGCCGGGCTTGCCGCGCTGGGCGATCAGGTCGTCAGTTCGCGAGCAACGCGGCGACCAGAGATCTGTGTCCGGAATCGCGTAAGGCATTCGCGCGTCACGTCGTCGACGAGTTGATCGGCCGCAGGAGAACTGGTCGTACAGCGACCAGCGTGCGTTCGGCTTCGCCTCGACACGGATCGGCCCCGCATGCCGACCGCCGCTCGCCGTCCGCACTTCAACAAGGTAGGCGACATCTCGTCGACCGGCAAGATCTATTCCGGACGTCCGCGCTGTCGTTATGACAAGCCATATTCTAATTTAGATCTCAAAAATCTTCCGGGGAGCAGTGGTCAGTACCTCGACGCCGGAGTCTGTGACACGGAACGTTTCGCTGATGACGTATCCAAAATCCTCCTCGATCCAATTACCTAACATCAGGTGAAAGGTCATGTTTGGTAGCAACTCTGTCATATCGCCATCCTTAAGGCTTGCGGTCGGCTCCAACCAACCAATGCCGTGTGCATAGCCGCAACGCGTCTCCTTTTTGAGGCCCCGCTTCTCGATGCTGCGATTGAAGGCGTTGGCAACATCGCTGCAAGTCGCTCCTGGCCGTATCGCATCAAGAGCGACCTCAAGGCCGGCGACTTGGATCTCATGCACGCGACGTAGACGATCGGAGGGTGAGCCGATCGTGTAAGTGCGCATAAGCCCAGCACAGTAACCATATCGCGCACCGCCGATTTCGAGATTCACCTGCGATCCATAGCGAAAAACGTCCTCGCTCCACGGAATGTGGCACGTTCCCGTTCGCGGTGATGAACACAAACTTATTCCCTCGATCCCGCTTCCTGGCTTACCGTTTGCGCCGCGCACCAACGTTGCCACAATTTCCGCGCACGCGTCTGCTTCACGCACCCCGGGGCGTATTACCTCAGCAGCGCGTCGAATCGCGGCGTCTGAGATTGCCGCCGCCTCCCGCATTACAGCTATCTCGAGATCTGACTTGATGAGCCTTTTCCAAGTGACCGCCTTAGTAGCATCGACGATCGTGGCACCAGGCAGGCGCATCCTAAACTTTTTCGCCGATTGCGATGGAAGGCAGCATAGCTCGATTCCTATGCCTCGACTCGCGAGGCCGACGTCCTCCAAGTAATCGACTACCGCGTCATAGCCATCCTTGTCAGGATTTCCAATATACGCTTCGGGGTATGCGACGATTTTGTCGCGCTCCATAAAACATTGATGAATGGCTGCCGGCGCATCACAGCGGCGCAGAATGAACGTCGGTTCCTCTTCTCGTATCGAAACCACAACGGCCTGAGGAACATAGGCTGATAGCGCGGTGTACCCCGTGAGATAGGTAATGTTATGTTGGTCGGAAACGACGAGCGCGTCGATATCGCACCGACCCATTTCGAACTTCACCGAGCCGAGCCGGCGAAGGTATTCACTTCTAGGGAATGCCTGGGGTCCCTTGGATATATTCATAAGTTTGAACTCCAGCTATGCTTTTGACAACAAGGCGAGCTATTGCGGGTAAGAGTTCTTATGCTGGCGACGGATCACCTCTCAGTTGGGGGGGAGTCGTGGGGCTGCAGATCGCTCCTGTTCGCCCGACGGCGGTGTGATAGACCAAGCGATTAAGTCGACAGCTCGTTGGAGTATCGCTTCGGTCTGAGCAAGGCTGGGTGAAACGGCGACGACATGTCCTATCCAGTCTCGAAAATCGCCTTTCCTGAAGATCGGCGCGTTGGGTTCAACATACAATTTGATTTCAGCGACACCTGGTACCGCGATCGCCTGACTGCCGCCATCGATCCAATCGAGGGTGCCGTCGCAATCAGCAACTAGGAACCGCGCGGCTGCGGTCTGCAAATGCCTTCTGCGCAAATCCCATTCCTCGCCGACGACAAGCTTGATGTGCTCGGTGACCAGATCGACACCGCTCGCCAGTTGGACCAGTTCAGGCTCAAGCGCACCAGCAAGACGCGGATTCACTTCGATTACAACCGGGCCATGATTAGTCAACCGGAGCTCGATGTTCGTTGGCCCCCAATTAAGGCCAAGAGCTTGCAAGCACCTCAGCGAAACATCAACGATACGGTCATGATCGTCTTCCGCAAGCGGGGCCGGGAAGGTCGTTTCACGGAAGACGAAATGCGGTGGGGGGCCGAAATCAACGGCGACAATCCCAATAACCTCATTGCCCATTATCTCCACGCTATAAAAAGGGCCGCGCGCGAATTCCTCAACCAATATCCTCGGCGAAGACGGCCAGATGTGCTTCCCACCCAACAGATAGGTCGTGTGGTCAGCTAACTCATCGGCGTTGCGGCACAATCGGACACCGATGCTACCGCTGCCGATTGCCGGCTTAACAATTACGGGAAAGCCGATCTCCGCGACAGCGCTTTCTACTTCTGCCACATTCAGCGCCATGCGATAAGCGGGTATCGGAACTCCGGCTTCCGCAAGTAGCTGGCGCTGAGAGAATTTGTCACAGCATCGTTCAATCAATTCGGGGTTGGGTCCCGGTAAGTCGAAATGCCGACATAGTTTGCCAACGGTTGCATAGACCGACTCGTCGATGCCCGAGAAGCCCGTGATACCAGCGATGTCATTGGTCTCACGCAGCCTGGAACATTCGCGAATCAAGGTATCAAGATTGGTTGTATCGACACGGATTGCCTCGCTTCTTTCCGCCGCAAGATACTCGTACTGTGTTGGATCAACTGATAGTGTAATTGGATGAAAGCCAAGACGCCGGGCCGCGTGGATGTATCGTATTCCATTACCTCTTGCATGGCCTTCAACCAGGATGAGAGCTTTCCTTGACATTGGCTGTTCTCCACTCTGCGTTTTTGTCGATAGGTCGTTTTGCCATCGTGGACCTCAGACTTAAAGACAACGATCCAAGGCCAAACATTCCGTGAAATTGGTCGCCTCTACCCGCAGCCGCTGGCTGAAGCTGAAGTTGCCTTTGGCGCAGCAAAATCGTCTTCCCAGATCTGGGCAGAACCGATTGGGCTTGATGGCAACTGACCGAATAGTGGCCGAGTGGGATAATGCACTGTATCGCGTACCAGAGTACTGGGGACGAGTACGCCCTTGACCGGGACCCGGCGCCACGAGCTGTCACCGAAAGGCCCTACTAGGGAGTGAGTTTTAGCGCGTTATCGCCGGGAGAGCCCTCGCGAATCGAGAACGTTATCCTTCCATCGTCGTCTATTGCACCCTCGTAGAACATGTGGTCGCAGATAGAATTATCCCGGTGGAAAGTCAGCACTCGCGGCTTGATCTCCACCATCTGATGCTCCTCGATGTATGCGGAGGAGCAAACGATTATTTCGTCCCCGACCTGACAGGTGCGAGCAGCGGCTCCGTTCAGCACGCAGCAACGAGAACCCCGCTCTCCATAAATCACGTAAGTGCTGATTCGAGCGCCCGATGATTTATTCCAGATTTCAACGAATTCCATTGGAAGGATGCCGGCTTCGTCGCAGTGATCTGGATCCAAAGTTATTGAGCCCCGGTAGTTCAAATTCGCGTCGGTCACAGTTATTCCATGAAGCTTGGCGGCAACAAATTTTCTCATCTACATTTCCTCTCGGCGGTGGGACACTGCGTCGACAAGCGATTGCTGTGTCTTGGTTTCAGGATGGATGGATGGACGTTCTGCGATTTGTCGTATTGTGGTTCTTAGGACAAAATTGATTACTCTGGCGTGGCCAGCACGAGACAGTCAGGCGAAGGCTGGTTGTGGTGGGCGGAGGCATTGCCGGCCGGCTGTCCCCCATTGGTAATGCCATCCGATACAGTTCCGACATGTTCCGTTCCTTTAATTAGTTGTGATTTCAGGTGACTGTGCCAATCGGCCCGTTCAACTGGATCGCACACAAAGTTGCAAACCTCGTGCCAAACTGGCTAATCAGGCCGGAAACAGAAATGCGTGATCTCTTTCAGCTATTTAGGTGAGCAGACCACGGATCGGATCAAGAAGGCACGTCGCGGACGCGACAAAATGTTGAGTGTAGGACGGGTTGAGGTGGCGCCCTTCTGCTGGTGGTCGTGCGGCCGATCTGGGCATCGTTGACTTCTGGCGGCGGGGATGTCGAGGACGCTCGGGTATTGGCTGTTCGGATCTTAGACGCGTGCAGCCTCATGCCTCGAATGCGGCCGTTTTACTTGTCCCAGTCGAGGCCTGCCTAAATGTTTGATCTCAGGTTTTGATGGGGCATCCTTATCTTCCGAATCAAAGGATGCACTATGGGCCAGGTTCTTCATGGGAGCGCCACGACGACAGAGGCGGTCCGTCGGGCGCCCGCTGATCAAGGGTTTGTTTTCAGCGATGGGATGGTCGCGGGGCTTACGCTCCTAAGGACGACCTTAAGAGCCCAGCCTCGCTACCGTGCCATGATCGCGCAAGGCGGCCCTCGCCGGAGGCGTACCCGAGGATCGCCCCTGACCAACAAGGAAAAGCCGGATCGACGCGGTCATGTATCCTCTAAGAGTTGTCATGACGCTTACCTCCTTCAGGTTGTGTGCGTCAAGTTCTGCAAAATGGGGCGGCCACGATGCTGGTCATGCGGCTTGGCGTAGAGCGAGCTTCTTGTGCTCGCGCAGATCGTCCATGTTGATGTAGCGGTTGGCCTCCATCCAGTTCTCGTTGGTCTCGCAGCCAGCGCCCTGACGAGGCGCAGGCAGCTTTCATTGGGGAAGATGCGCATGACATTGGTGCGCCGGCGGATTTCCTCATTGTGCCGTTCAAGCATGTTGGTGCTCTTGAGATGCTTGTGATGCTGGCGCGGCAGGCAAAAGAAGGTCAGCGTGCGCTCGATGGTCTCCTCCACCCAACTCGTCAGTCGCGGATAGCGGCCCGACCATTTGGACAGCCATGCGGCGAGATCGGCCTTGGCCTCGGCGAGATCGCGCCGGTCATTAGAGCCAGCGCAAGTCCTGCAGGCAGTCGGCGCCGTGCTTTCTCGGCAGGTGATCGAGCGCGTTCCTGAGGAAGTGGACGTAGCAGCGCTGCCAGGCGGCTTCGGGGATCACCTCGCCGATCGCCGCGACCAGGCCGGCATGATTGGCGGAGACAACCAGCTCGACGCCCTTGGGGCTGCGCGCCTTCAGCGCGACGAGGAAATCCCTCCAGGCCGAGCGGCTTTCGCGATTGGCCATCTCGACGGCCAGGATCTGGCGCCGGCCGTCCCAGTCGATGCCGACAGCGATCAGCACCGCCTGGCTCATGACGACGCCGGCCTCACGCACCTTCTCTTAGCGCGCATCGAGGATGAGGTAAGGAAACGGCTCTTGAAGGGGGCGCCTGGCAAAGGCAGCGAGGCTCTCGTCCAGCCGCTTGTTGATGGCCGAGATCGACGAGGCCGAGAACGCATGGCCGCACAGCTCTTCCGTGATCGCCTTGACCTTGCGGGTCGACACGCCCTGCACATACATCTCCGCAAGCGTCGCCACCAAGGCCCGCTCCGAACGCTGGTAACGCTCGAGAAGCTCGGTCGAGAAGCGGCCGGCCCGGTCCTGCGGAACCCGCAGCTCAAGCTTGCCGACCCGCGTGACAAGGGTGCGGCCGTAATAACCCGAGCGGTAGCCGAGCCGCTCAGGTGTGCGCTCGCTCTTCGAAGCCCCCAGCGCCTCGTCCATCTCGGCCTCGAGTACCTCCTGCATCACCGCACGGATCACTTCGTGAAGTCCGTCCGGGTCCGAAAGCAGAATGTCTTTGATGGCAGCGCTGCCGGTCTTACTTTCAATCTTGGTCATGGTGGCGTTCCTTCGCGGGAATCGGTGACGTGAACAATCACCAGCCTGCCATGACCGCCCTCTCTCAGCGAATTTGCAGAACTGTCAGCACACACCCTCCTTCATCACAAACCCAACCGAACAACTGGGCAGGTGTTCCAAAAAACGCCGAGTTCCAATAAGGACTCAGGTCCTGGTCCGCTATTGTCACCCCTTCCAAGTCGATGTGTTCGTCACAAATCTTGCGCAATTGAGAAAGGTCGCCCGGGCGTACAACTCTGATTTCCACAGTATTCTCCTGCTTCTCGTTCCGGCACACGTCAGGGGATTTGCTTGCGCAGTTGCCTGATGTGGCAGGTGAGCCAGCCCGCATATTGGCCGTCGTATTGTGGGCCGCGACGCTCACATGTGCGCACCCGATGAAGTGTAGATGTGTTTGTTTCAGGCAATGAGGCGCGTCTTGTGAGCACCGCCACGGTGGACCTGAAATCGCCTCACAGACGCTTGCCCACTGAACACGTCCCCGCCATGACCGGGGACGTGTTAAGGCACATTGCCTTCAGCCTCTGCAGAGGTCAGCGGTCTTGCTGCCGTCCGCAGGTTGTCTTTGCCGTAGCCGTATTTGCCGAATACTGCCATCATTTCGCCAGAGCCAACATAGTCCTGCATACGGCATTGAACGCGTCGACCGCAGCCTGCTCGTTGAGCTCGAAGGCGATAGCAGGATAGTTGGCTGGCGCGATGAACGAATCGGCCAGCTCAAGGCTGTGGTCCTTCTTAACAAGTCCAGTCGCTGTAAAGTAGTCGAGGGCACCGGCGGCGGCGCGACAGCCTGTCCGCCGGCGGTCCGGCGACCTGCATGATTTTGTCGTCGGCGATGCCTGACTTTTTCGCGTCCTGGACCGCGGTGTAGCCTGTATCACTGACGAAGGTGAGTCCCTTGTCACGCACATCCTCATAAGAATGCAGCCCTTCCGGGTTGCCCTTAGGCACCAGCAGTGCGCCTCTCTCCGTAGCGATCGGTTCGCTGAACAGCACGTTGCGGCAGCGCTCCGGCTTGATCCACATGCCGGCCGTGATGAAGTCGAAGCGGCTAGCCTGCAGGCCGGGGACAAGTGAGCCCCATTCGGTTACGACCGGCTCGATTCTATTCTCGTGTTTTTGCGCGACGCACGCAAATGCCAGACAATCCGATCCCCAAATTAATTCCCAGCACCGCAGGTTATTTGGTGTCCGCTTTTTCAACGAGACGCTCCATGAGCGTGCTGTAGGCGACAAAACCGGTGTGAGACCAGAAGGTCTTGCGGCCAGGATTGGTCTCCAGCACGTCGAGGAAAATCCTTGATTTGTTGTGGAAACGAGACCGAATAAGCAGCTCAAGGGTCCTGCAGCCAATCTCCGAACGTCGGTGTTGGCAGCTGACGTAGAATTGCCTCAAAAAGACGCGTTGCCCACTCGGCTCCGCATTGTCTGGCTCCAAACGATGAGTGGCGAGGCCCACAATCTCGCCGTTCTGGCTGAAGAGGTCGACCATCCAAATTTCGCGATTCACCAACTGAATAAACCGCTCCTTGAGTTCTGAAACCGTCATCGGGGTTTCGATGCTTCTCGGCCTCGATCAACTCGCGGTTCAACATTGCCAACTTGTCGAAATCTTCGGCGGCAGCTCTGCGAATCTCAATTGTCTCTGAAGCACTGTGATCCTCTCCTGACCCATGCGACCCACGCAGCGGGCTAGGCAATGCGCTCCTACATGTCCGTGGTGGGTAAAGCCCGTCCGCAGCCAAAAATCCTATGATTAGAGTTGTTCTCGATGACCTCCGATACGGATTCTCTCGCCGGGCTTATTTCGATTTGGTCGAGGTCATTGAATCCTGCATCGCCCGACAGCCGCGCCGTCGGTAGGGATCAGCAAGCGTTCAATTTCCAGATGGTGGCTGCGAGAGGCGGATACCAACGTTTCTCGTCTGAACGTAGCCGTCCAGCGCTTCCTGACCCTTCTCCCTGCCGTAGCCGGACTGGTTTATCCCACCGAACGGTGTTTCCACCCCGCCCACATACCACCCATTCACGTACACTTGACCGGCCCAAAGGCGGTCGGCGGTCCAGAGGGCCCGGTCAATATCCCGCGTGAACACGCCCGCTGCCAGACCGTGAACGGTGTCGTTCGCGAGATTGACGGCCATTCCCGGATTATCGAACGTGGTAACGGCAAGAACAGGACCGAATACTTCTTGCTGGAAGAGATTGCTGTCTCGCGCGACATCGGCAAACACCGTGGCCGCCATAAAGTAACCGCTCCGCTCCGAAAGCGCAGTCCCGCCGGTTACGAGTCGCGCGCCCTGCGAGAGGGCCGTCTGGCAGGCCCGCTCAACTCCTTGTCGTTGGTTTCGGGAGATCAACGGGGTGATGTCGCAGTTTTCGCGTCCTGGACCGACCGACAGTCCTTCGACGCAGACCCTCACTCTTTCCACCAGTTTGTCTGCAATAGAACGTTCCACAATAAGACGTGTAAGGTTGTTGCAATTCTGGCCTGCATTCAGAAAGGTCCCGACGCGTACCGCTTCCACAACGCAGTCGAGGTCGGCATCGGAATACACAACTGCAGCCGACTTTCCGCCCAGTTCCATTATGCAGGGCACGATCCGATCCGCTGCCGTCTTGAGCACCGTCCGCCCAGTAGTAATCGAGCCCGTGAAGACGATGTGGCGAACGTCGGGATGTTCGATCAGCGCCTGGCCTGCCGTTTGGCCGTATCCAGTGAGCACGTTGACCGCTCCGGCAGGCAGCCCCGCTGTCTCACAGGCACGCGCAAGTTCAACTCCGGAAAGGGGAGCTAGTTCCGGCGACTTCACCACGACTGAGTTGCCGGTTGCGATGGCGCAGGCCAGCGAGCGGGCCGTCAGTTCAAGTGGACCATTCCACGGAACGATCTGGGCGGACACGCCGAAGGGACTTCTGACTGTGTAGTTGACCAGGTTGGCCCCGCGCGGGATCGAGCGCCCTTCAAGTTTGTCGGCCAAGCCACCATAGTATCGCAGGTATCTGATGGCGGTCTGAACCTCGCCATCGGCAAGTTCCAATGCCTTCCCCGTCTCCGCGCAGTTAATGGCTGCGATCTCGTCGAAACGCGCTTCAAGGGCGTCGGCAACGCGAAACAACATGCGACCGCGATCATACGGATGCATGTCTATCAGCACGCGGTCGCGAAAAACGCGGTGAGCAGCAGTAACGGCAAGCTCGATGTCTTGGGGTCCTGCTTCAGCTACGACAGCAATCGTTTCGGCGCTCGCCGGGTCATCGACCTCGATGCGTGTGCCGGACACAGAATCCCGCCACTCGCCATCGATATAATTTTTGACTACGTCGTTGCTGGCCATCCAGTCCTCTTTCTTATCGCTCGATTTTCTTCGAATTGGCGCAGCGACAGTGGTCGGCGCCGCAGGAAGAACGGCAACCGTGGTATCGGTCCGGCAGTGAAAGCCCTAGTCTGCCGTTCAGCCGCTCCGAGTTCGCCCACTGCCACATGCCACGGAACGGCCTTCCCGTTCCGTGACTGCGAGCGGCCCGATTTTGGACCTGCTAGTGGCCCGGTGCTTTGTCGGCTAGCGAGCCGCGCCTCCACCGTCGAGGGTAGTCGCTACTGCGCCAATGCTGTCGCGAATGATGGACAGACCACGCCGAAGGTCAGCCTCGGCGATGGTGAGGGCAGTCATGAACTTAAGCACCTCACCGTATGAGCCGGCGATCTCGATCACCAAGCCCCGACGAAAAGCCTCCTGGGAGACCAGACCTGGCAAGGAGTGGTGCTTCGGTGAAACGAGTCCGTACATCAGACCGCGGCCTCGCACGCTCAGGCCGAGGGTGGGGAATTCCTCGGTAATCGCGTTGAGTTCTTGGACCAAGATCGCAGACTTGCGAGCGATCTCATCCTCGAACTTGGAGTCGGACCAGTAAGCTTCGAGGGCCGCACGAGCAGTGACGAAAGCATAGTTGTTGCCTCTGAAGGTCCCGGTGTGTGCGCCCGGGGCCCAGACATCAAGTTCAGGCTTGATGAGAATAAGGGCCATTGGGGTTCCGATCGCCGACAAAGATTTGGACAGGGTAACGATGTCCGGCACAATTGCAGCCGCTTCGAAACTGAAGAAACTGCCCGCGCGACCGACCCCGGCCTGGATGTCATCGAGGATCATCAAGATTCCGTGCCGCGACGTTAGCTCGCGCAGCCGTTGCAGCCAAGTAACGCTCGCAGCATTGATGCCGCCTTCACCTTGGATCCCTTCCAGGATCACCGCGGCAGGTTTGTCGAGGCCACTGTTGGGGTCATTGAGAAGCTTTTCGAAGTAATCGATTGTGTCAACTGACGCCCCCAGGTAGCCTTCGTATGGCAACGATGTCACATGGGCGAGGGGAAACCCGGCAGCGGCCCGGTGCTCCTTGTTTCCCATCGCTGCCAATGCTCCAGCGCTTTCCCCATGGAACGAGTTGGTAAACGAGACGATGTTCGATCTCCCGGTCACCTGGCGAGCCAGTTTTAGACTCGCTTCGACCGCGTTCGTACCTGTGGGGCCGGGAAACTGTAATTTGTATGTCAGACCACGAGGCTTGAGAATGTATCGCTCGAAAGCTTCGATGAAGGCTTTCTTGGCCGTCGTGGCAAGGTCCAGCCCATGCACAATTCCGTCGCGCTCGATATAATCCAGCAGCGCCTTCTTGATGACGGGGTTGTTGTGCCCATAATTCAAAACGCCTGCACCGGCGAAAAAGTCGAGATATTCCCGACCGTCTGCAGCGATGAGAGTGGTCCCGACTCCGCGATCGAATAGGGCGGGGAAGGCGCGGACGTAGCTGCGCACCTCAGACTCCAGGCGATTGAAAACCGCGAGACCTGCATCCATTTCAGGTGCGAATTGCTTGCTCATAGGCGAACTCCTCAATCTGAAGCCTGCAAAGCCAGGCCTCTTCTGCTTTATGAAGTGGCGTGTAGGTGCCGTTGTGAGACAATAGCGCGCTACATTGGGCGCCTTGCGCAAATTCTGAGCGGCGGGATGCAGTAATTATGCGAAATTGCCGGCAGGTTGCATAAGGCCGGCGGTTTGTGTGGCTGCGGTGACGATTTTTCCCAACCACCTCAAGACGGCTGCATTTGATGCAGCAACCGGGGCAGGCGAACCTAGCGCTCGATTCCCTATACACAGATGAGACTCTTGGCAGCGTGAGCCAACGAATGGAAGCCGAAGCGCGGAAATAGAGGTCCCCCCTATCATCATCGTCCAGTCGGCTTAGCGTTTAAGTTCCGAGACGTTTCCTCGGCCGAACTGGGCGCAAGGCCTCGGCTTTTGACCGTCGGCTGCCATTGTCAGTTGGGCGATGGTGGACAGCACTCTTCGGCCAATGGCTATAACTGACGTCGAGGACGATAGCCGACTTTGGTCCCATGCCTGGCCTGATCGTTTGGGCTTCCGTCTGCGCGGGGTTGAGGCTACAGTCGAGTGCATATCGCAGTTTTTCTGCGCAAATTGCAGCTATTCCGGAGAATGACCATGGAATTGGATCGGATAGATCTGAAAATCTTAAGCGCTGTTCAGCGCAACAATCGCCAAACAACGGAAGAATTGGGCCAACTGGCCGGTATATCGCCCACGGCCTGTCAGCGGCGATTGAAGCAGTTGCGACAAATTGGCGTAATTGAGGCTGATGTTGCAATCGTGTCGCCTGAGGCGGTGGGCAGGTCCCTGATGATGCTGGTCTTGGTCGACATTGAGCGCTATCGTTCCGACGTCATCGATCGCTTCAAGCAGTCTCTACAGAAGGCGCCTGAAGTAATGAGCGCGTATGCGGTCACCGGTAACGCCGATTTCGTTCTCCTTCTCTCCGTGCGTGACTTGGCAGAGTACGACGCATTCTCGAGGCGTTTCTTCTTTGATAGCCCGGCTGTTAGAAATTACAGCACGATGATTGTGATGGATCGCACGAAGGTAACCTTGGCGGTGCCAATCGATGTATAGAACGCGCAATCTTACGCGCATTCAACAACTGGTTGATCCGATTCACCGATGACTGGCGCAAGGGTCAGCCGCCTTGCCCGCCGGCCATGATTGGGACGGGAGTTTTCGTACCGCTAAAGCGGCGATGGAGCGCAAGGCGAAGCATCATTCTGCTCCTTACAACGGCCTCGTCAGCGCGATGCTGCAAAAGCACTTCTGGACCTACCGGGCTGCATTCTGATGTATCTCGCGATAGGTTTGTCCCCTTCAGTCGCGATGCGCTTTGTCCACTTAAGTCACGACGCTCCGGCATCGCCTTCAGCCCTGATGGACTGCTGGCAAGGTCATGTTTAAACGTTCCGCCCCGTTGGGAGGCCGCCATAATGCGAATCTCTTAAGAATGCGCTGATTTCCTGCGTCCTGCAAGATAATTGCGCGTTTTTGCTTGCTCGCCGTCTGCTAGATTTTTGCCCGACTCAGACATTTGCGAGTTTGCGTGGTTTTCGATTATATCGTCGTGGGTGGTGGCTCCTCTGGATGCGTGATGGCGAGCAGGCTCTCCGCCTATGGCGCTCGCGTGCTGCTCATTGAAGCTGGCCCTGATACGCCGCCGAATGCCATTCCTGACGACATCCAGGATGGCGACCCAACGCGTGCTTACCTTAATCCCGGTTATCGATGGCAGTCACTCCACGCGACAACGGTGCGAGGTGGCCGCAAGCCTGTCCATTACGAACAGGCGCGCGTCATGGGTGGCGGCTCCAGCATCAATGCCCAAGTCGCCAACCGCGGCGGGCCCGGAGATTACGATGAGTGGGCCTCAAGCGGTGCAACGGGCTGGGGTTGGGAAGACGTGCTGCCCTACTTCCGTCGTCTAGAATGCGATTTGGATTTCGGCGGGGAATTTCATGGCACGAACGGCCCCTTGCCAATCAAACGTGTGCGCCAATCAGACTGGTCGGGCTTCATCCGGGCAATCTCCGATGCTTACGATGCTTTGGGGCTTCATTTCAGGCCAGACTTCAATGGTGCATTCGGTGATGGCTATTCAGTTGTCCCATTGACCACCCGCAATGGTCATCGGGGCTCCTCCGCGATGGCGTACTTACCCGAAACCGTCCGCTCTCGCCGCAATCTAACGATTTTATCCGAAACGACAGTTGCGCGGCTGACCTTTTTGGGAACAACGGTAACGGGGGTCGAGACGGAGAACAAATCGGGCGTGCAATCGTATAGCGCTTCTTGCGTTATCCTGTGCGCAGGAGCACTCCATTCACCCGCCATATTGATGCGCTCCGGGATCGGCCCCGCGAAGGAATTAGTACAATTCGGAATCCCTATCGTTGCAGATTTGAAAGGTGTGGGCCAGAATCTTCAGGAACACCCCACGATTTGCGTTTCGGCCTATTTGAAGCCGGCCGATCGCTTGTCACCCGGCGTGAGCGAATATATTCAGATGCACGCCCGCTACTCGTCGGGTTACGAAGGCTGCCCGTCGACCGATATGGCAATATCGACTGTTGCCAAATCATCCTGGCACCCGCTGGGGAGGCGCCTCGGCACTCTCGCCGTGTGGGTCAATCGCAGCTACTCGACGGGAACTGTGGCGCTCAAGGGTAGTTCGCATAAAATAGAGCCGGAGGTCGATTTCAACTGGTTGAGCGACAAGCGGGACGCCGAGCGCCTCAAGCAGGGCTTTCGCTTCATAGTCCGCCTGCTGCAGCAAGATTCGCTGTCCTCTGTGGCGCTGGACCCGTTTCCGTCAGCGTTGAATGCGCGAGCGAAGCTGGTGAGCAAGGTCACAAGCACAAACTATGCACTCACGTCATTTCTGGCGCTGCTCATGGACGCGTCGCCGCGGCTGCGCCGTGGGCTGATTAGGCGCGTCATAACGGATGGGGATAGCATTTCCGATCTCGTCAACGACGAGAAACATCTGGATCGGTATATTCGCCAGAACGTCATCCCAAGTTGGCATCCGACGTCGACCTGCAGGATGGGGGCAGCCGCGGATCCTGGCGCTGTGACCGATCCGTCGGGACGCGTTCATGGTATTTTGGGTTTGAGGATCGCCGACGCTTCCGTCATGCCATTTTGCCCTCGGGCGAACACAAACATTCCGACGATTATGGTGGCTGAGAAATTGGCCGACACAACCTTGAGAGACGGCAGACGGAGCTA
>NZ_RZRO01000005.1:0-105292 GCF_003997975.1 Mesorhizobium sp. M7A.F.Ca.US.005.03.1.1 | reverse complement strand
TTTTGGGTTTGAGGATCGCCGACGCTTCCGTCATGCCATTTTGCCCTCGGGCGAACACAAACATTCCGACGATTATGGTGGCTGAGAAATTGGCCGACACAACCTTGAGAGACGGCAGACGGAGCTAGGCCAGGCGGCATGTACATTCTGCCGGAGCGCTGCCGCAATGTGGTGTTCACCGAGCCGCTTGCTAAGTTCACCGAAGCCCTGCTCATGCCGAATGGCAATCCCAAAAGACCAGCACTCCTTTGACGATATTCGTGATAAGGGCCTAACGCTGGTCACCACCGCCGGTTCCGACACGGTCACGACCGCCAAAGACGCGGGCATTCCGGAGGATCGTGTCATGCAGGTCGCCGGCCAGGCCGAATTCTTGCAGGCAGTGAAGGTCGGCCGCGCGGCGGCGGGGTCGCTAAACTACTTCACGGTAAGGAGCTCGCTGACAAGGTCGACAGCGTTGAAATGGCAGATCCGTTCACCCCGCCGGCTGGGAAGGCCGGCTACCCAAGTCTCGCCTTCCTGCCCAATCAGCAGGCGGTCGATGCCTTCAACGAGGTATTGAATACTTATATCGGCTCCGACCAAATGATGCAGTCGGTCAAAATACGGCTACACCAAAATCAATCTGCCGGACGGCACCAAGACCGGCGACCTGTGCAAGGGTTGAAATCTTGCGGGGAATGCCACCCATGCACCTAAAAGGCTCCCGGCCGCAGTGGCTGGGCGACGACAGAGCAAAGTGACAAGACGCGAGGCTCCGGGGTGCCGATTTCCGGTATTCAGACGAGATAGTTCGGCAACGTGGCATGTGAGGCTGCTACGCTCAGGAGTGAGCAATGGCAGTCCATCTCGCATGTCGCAATGCCGACCTGATGCCCCTCCTTTTGCCGAGGAACCGATGATCACCAAGCATCGCGTATCGGTTGATGGTGTCGAGACATCGTACTGCGAGAACGGAGCTGGTAGGCCGATTGTTTTCCTGCAGGGGGCGGGCTTCCGTGCAGAGGCTAAGAGTTCCTTTGTTCGGCAGCTGAACGGGCTATCCGATCAATTTACGGTAGTAGCGATTGATCAACTCCATTTTGGGGGAACGGATTATCCTGCTGACTGCAAATACATTAACCGGCTCGGTCGTGTGAATCATGTAATTAGCTTCCTCCAACAACTGGGTTTGAAGCAGATCACGCTAGTCGGCCATTCAGAAGGATCATTCGTCGACGCGCGGGTCGCGATCGTGCGTCCCGATCTTGTTTCTAAGCTTGTCCTGCTGACCGCTAACTCCGTGTCGCCGGCGTTCGGAGATGACCGTGACGAAGCTTGGCTGGAGGCCTGCCGGCAGGCTTACGGCTGTTCCGGCCCGATGCCGAGCGAAGAGGAATACATCACCGCACGGCGGAAAAGCTGCCGCGCCCACGGGCAGGATGTGGAATGCGCCGAGCGAGAAGCCTATCGGCGGGCCGCGGCTCGGGGACAATGGGAGATCTGGCAGAGATTGCCGGAAGACGAGACAAACCTGCATCGTTATCCACTGCTGCAGCAGAAGTATATCTTCCCCTACCTTGATCAGCTTCAGGCCCAGACGTTGATCATCTGGTCCAAGAACGACCCTACCGCGACGCCGGAGCAAGGGATCAACCTGGCGAAGCTGATCAGGAATTCAGATTTCCATCTGCTCAATAATGCCGGCGATTCCGTCCAGGTTGATCCGGAGCGAAGCCGTGAACAGACTCATCCGTCAATGGCACGAATGATCAACTGTGACGGGAACAATGCTCGGGCCAGCGTCTCCGAGGCGAATCTCTCAGCGGCGTGTCGCATACGACGAACTTGTGCCCTGCCATGGCAACAAGGGCATAGCCCAGGCGGTGGCGCCCATCCAACCGGGCAGGGCAGGAGTCATGCAAGACGTGGTGTGCCTCAGTTGGCCATACCACAGCTCGCGATTGTTCACTTCCAACGAACCACGGGGATGACGGAAATGTGCGTATGCACCCAAAAATCACCGAATTTCTGCGAATAACTTGCATTTCTCGCACAAAGCACCACAGCTGCGCTGCTACGCTCACGAAGCATGCACAAGTGGCGTAGCAAAGGATCGACTGGAGGAATCTATACCTAAGTGGGGACCCTGCAGCTCACACGATGATGGGAACCGCCGGACTACAAGCTCAACAAATGATGCAATGGTCTTTTCCCGAGGCATATCGGGAGACCATCGGCGATGCGAAAACGGAGGACTAACCAGTGGTCAAGTGGAAACTCGACGAATGCTTTAAGGCTGCAATCTTGAAGAGGATTGCCGCGCTCGGCCTGGCGGCGATGACAATCTCGTCCTTTGCCGGTTCGGCCTCGGCGGAGTCGCTGCTCGATAAGATTAAGAACGGAGAAACGATCCGTCTTGGCTTCACCAATGAGCCTCCCAGTGCCTATCCTGGTGCGAACAACGAGCCGCTTGGCCTGGTCAATGTGATGACACTGGACGTTCTGAGAAAGATGGGAACGACCAAAATCGAGCCGGTCGTAACCGATTGGGGTTCCCTTGTCCCGGGCCTCCAGGCTGGTCGCTTTGACATCATCACGGGCGGCATGTGGATTAAGCCGGAGCGGTGCCGCAACGTCCTGTTCAGCGAACCGATCGCATCGAGCAATGATT
This sequence comes from Mesorhizobium sp. M7A.F.Ca.US.005.03.1.1, assembly GCF_003997975.1. Classification (NCBI taxonomy): domain Bacteria; kingdom Pseudomonadati; phylum Pseudomonadota; class Alphaproteobacteria; order Hyphomicrobiales; family Phyllobacteriaceae; genus Mesorhizobium; species Mesorhizobium sp. M7A.F.Ca.US.005.03.1.1. The sequence continues at coordinate 102,639 of NZ_RZRO01000005.1, read as the reverse complement.
CGATGATCGTGCCGAAGGGCAATCCGGAAGCGCTGCATTCCCTCCATGACGCTCAGAAGAAGGGGCTTACCCTGGCCATCATGACGGGTACCACCGCAGTCGAGCAGGCGAAGAAATTAGGTTTCCCTGACGACAAGGTTATGCAGGTCGCCGGACCGCCCGAGGTCGTACAGGCTGTAAAGGCCGGCCGCGCCGCTGCCGGCTCGCTCTATAGTCTGAACGCGACGACTCTTGCCGAGCAGGATCCCAGCATTGAGGTGGCTGACCCGTATACCCCGCCGGGACCGAATGAACATCCCGCCATAGCCTTCCCGCTCAGCGAACAGGCTGCGGTAGACGCGTTCAATGCTGTGTTGAAAGACTATATTGGCTCTGACGAAATGATGGCCGCGGTCGGCAAATATGGTTACACCAAACGCGATCTCCCGGATGGCAGCAAGACCGCTGATCTTTGCAAGGGCTGAAGCTATGCGTCTGACCGCTCCCCGGCCCTTGGCCGGTAGGCGGTCAGTGGGGAGGGCATATGAGTAAGGTCGATCTCAGCTTTATCTTTGCCGTGCTCACCAAGGGCGTCATGACTACGGTCATCGTCACTCTTGGCGCCTGCGTCGTAGCGATCGTCCTTGGGCTTTTCGTGGGCCTGACCCGAGTCTCTCCCCGTCGGCAGTTGCGCTGGTTCAGTATCGCCTACATCGAATTCTTCCGCGGGACGTCCATGCTGGTTCAGCTCTACTGGTGGTTCTTTGTATTGCCGATTTTCGGTATTTTCCTGTCGCCGTGGACTGTCGGAATTTTGGGGATCGGAATGAATGCCTCTGGCTACGCAGCCGAGTATGTCCGCGCCGCCATTCAGGCCGTTGATAGGGGCCAGTATGAGGCATCTACAGCGCTCAATTTTTCGCGGCTCACCATGATGCGGCGTATTATCCTCCCACAGGCAATGCGCGCCATGCTGCCGACCTGGGGTAACATGCTCATCGATGTGCTTAAGGGTAGCTCGCTCGTCTTCTTCATCACCATTCCCGAATTTACTAGCGCCGCCAAGCAGGCGGCCGACGCAACTGGCGATTATATGCTGTTCTTTGCGGTTGCACTATTCGGTTATTACATCATCGCGCGCGCCCTCATCACTCCTTTCGTGCGCTGGCTGGAACGCCGCGTCTCGCGCGGTTTCGTTCGGGAGCAGGTGGCTTGAAGATCTGGGATTGGTCTTACGTATGGGAGGCTTTCCCATATCTCTATCAGGGAGCGATCGTCACCATTGAGGCTACGCTGCTCGGGTTTGCGATCGCGCTGATATTGGGTCTTGTCTTCGCGATGATTCGCCAGTCGCCAAACCGCTACGTCTCGACCACCATGGCGGAGATCGTGGAGTTTATCCGTTCAACGCCCTTGCTGCTGCAGTTGTTCTTTGTCTATTTCGTTGGTCCGCAGATCGGAATCTTCATTCCTGCCTGGACGGCGGGAGTTGGCGTGCTGGGGATCCACTATGCAGCCTATTGTTCCGAAGTCTTCCGCGGCGGCATCGAGAATGTGGATGGCGGCCAGTGGGAGGCCTGTACGGCACTAAACCTTTCGCGAACGCGGACCTGGCGAACAATCATTCTGCCGCAGGCGATCCCGCCCATGGTGCCAGCTCTGGGCAATTACTTCATCGGCATGTTCAAGGACACGCCGGTCCTGGCGGCAATCTCGATCTTCGAGATGCTGCAGCAGGCGAAAAATTTCGGGGGCAATAACTATCGATACATAGAAGCGATCACTATGTGCGGCTTCTTCTACTACGTGTTCAGCTTGGTTGCTTCCGCTATCGTGCAGTCGGTCCGCGTCTGGCTCAACCGCCGCTACCATCTGCAATAGGGAGGCCTTATACTATGAGCGAATTTGTGCTTCGCTTCGAGGACGATCTCACGAAGCGCCCTAGGGCATCAGCCAGGCGGGACGAGCTTGACCTCGATATCAGGCGCAGCGAAAAAGTCATGAACGAACCCATAGTTCGCTTCGAGAACGTCACAAAGCGCTACGGCGCGTTGACGGTGCTGGACGAACTCAATCTCGAGATCGCACGCAACGAGAAGGTGTCCATCATTGGTCCGTCCGGCTCGGGCAAGACCACCGTTCTGCGCATGCTGATGACGCTTGAGCACATCAACGGGGGGGTGATATGGGTCGACGGTGAACCGTTGACGCATACGCAGAAGAACGGCCAAATAGTGCCGGCGAGCGAGCGTCATCTCCGTCGCGTGCGTGCCAAGATCGGTATGGTGTTCCAGCACTTTAACCTGTTCCCGCATATGACTGCTCTGCAGAACTGCATGGAGGCGCCGATCTCCGTCCTTGGGCTCTCGAAGAAGGAGGCGGAGGCCCGAGCGGCAGAGCTGCTCGACTTGGTGGGCCTCGGCGACAAGAAGAACCATTTCCCGATCCAGCTTTCCGGGGGCCAGAAGCAACGCGTGGCGATCGCTCGGGCGTTGGCCATGCGGCCCAAGGTGATGCTGTTTGACGAGGTGACATCAGCGCTTGACCCGGAACTGGTTGGAGAGGTGCTCAACGTCATCCGCAAGCTCAGCGCCGAACATGACCTCACAATGCTGATGGTCACGCACCAGATGGGCTTTGCCAAGGAGTTCTCCGATCGCGTGTGCTTCTTTTCTGGCGGTAAGATTGTCGAGCAAGGCCCGCCCAGCCAGCTTTTAGGCAATCCGCAAAACGAGCGAACGCAGCAGTTTCTCAATGCGGTGCTGGAGACGAGGTGAGTTGCGGGTTGTGCCGCTAGTTGAGTTATCCCGTGGGTGGCTTCCGGGCAGGAACTGGTCCGTTCGGAGCAGGCTGCCCTGCGACGAACCTACGCGCGGTTTTTCAGGGCCGGGTTGATGTCGAGGTTACTGCCCCAGTTCATTCAGGACTGCATAACTAGGATCGTCCGGTCCAAGCCCCAGATTGGTCGAGTTAGGTAAATAGCGCTGCCCGTTCGGCAGTTGCGAGCTTGAAGATCTGATGTGCGTTCAATCTGCCATTCAGGGCATCTGGGCTCTGGAAAGTGCCCTAACACGATTGTCTGACGGCGGACGCAAACCCGGTATCCTACAGGCCCGGGGAGGGTCGCACAAGCGTTCTGCGGTTTCCCAGTTTTTACGGCTTTCATGCGAATGCACCAAAACAATGCCGACTTACTGCGCCTGGAAAGGCATGTTTCTCTGAAACAGCCGTTTCGACGCTGTTAAATTCGTGCATTCAGAGAGAACCTGTATCGCGCAGGTGATGGGCATTTGCTGCCGAAATCACCATCTTAGCTGCTTCCAGAAGAAGGATGCTTCCGTGACAACTCAACAAAGGGCCCTCGGAATTATTGGGCTGGAGATCGGACTTCCGCCTCGTGAATTTCCGCCACCGCAACCGGAGTCGGTCTTCAACCCGGCAACTTTCGACTTCCCAATTATAATAGAGACCGCGGCCGGGGCTTTGGAGGAGAGGGTCATTCCCGGTGATGCTTCTCTCGAGCCGGCCTACATTGCAGCTGCCAGGCGGTTGGTCGAGCGCGGAGCAGTCGCGATAACCGGGGACTGCGGGTTCAGTATCCGGTACCAGGCTGCAGTGGCCGCGTCTGTCGAAGTCCCGGTGGCCATGTCGAGCCTGCTACTGGCGCCCACGCTACTCCGGCAGCTTCCAGCTGACGCAAAGCTCGCCGTTGTGGCCGCAGACTCAAGACACTGCGGCAAAGAGCTGCTGGGCATAGATTCATCCGCAGAGGCAAGAGTAGTCATCGGCGGCATTGAAGGTGACGCGTGGCCGGCTGGTGTTGTTGAAATGGAGTCGGAGGTTGCAGCCTGTGTCGCGCGACTTGGCGCCGCACATCCGGGGATTGCCGCCCTCCTATTTGAATGTACATTGTTCCCGATGGTGACGTCAGCAATCCGTCGTAGGACAGGACTGCCCATCTATGACGCCGCGACCCTTTATCGGATGACATTCGCGTCCGTGGCTTGACCGCTTGGAGGCCACTATCCCAAAATATGAGCTCATGTCTGGTATGAGTTGCGGCTCGTTATTGTAACACACGTCCGCATCTTGTCGAATACTCTGTCGAGACTGGATCCTCGATTTCCGAGGTCAGGACGCGGTGCCTGAGATGCAGGTTGGATTTTTGGAACTCGTGCTGGTCGACCGTGATCCAGACGCTAAGCGGCGACCGACTTCGGCCGGAGTTGAAGCAGGGCGATCAAGGGCCACAAAAATCACTTCAGCCACCTGAGCAGGAGGGAGAAGTTGTATCCGGCGGCGGCCAGGACGGCGTTGAGGGCGTCGCCCTGCTGGCCGGCGAGGTAGTTGCGGCCCATGCGGTGTTCGTTCTTGATGTGGCCGATATGACGCTTGCCAGCGTGTGGCCGTCATAGGGATTGCCGGGCAGCGCTTTTGCATGCAGGGCGAACTGGCCGCCCTTGGAGCGCTTCAGCGTGGTGGCCACCGACACCTTCACACCGAACTCGTAGGGCATATGCGCCTTGCCCTTGCCAATGCATTCCACCTCGTGCGCGTGCAGGCTGTAGATCTTGCGGCCGCGCTGGCGCTGGCGTTGCTAGAGAACGGTGGCGGCCTGGTAGAACGGCCATTTGAAGAGCGCGTCCAGCCCCGCATCGCCGGCGATCTGGCGAGAAATGTCGCGAATGGTCCGGCCGAGATAGGTCTTGAGCCTGCGCAGCGCCTTGTTGGCCCGCTTGAACTGCTTGGCGTGGGCATAGCGCTGGTGGCTGATCAGCGCCAGCTGATAGCTCTGGCGCAAATGGAGCTCCTTCCCTCTTGGCCAGCCGCACCAGCCGTTCGCGCGCCCGGTTGATGAGCTTGGCGTCGGTCGGGAACATGACGTTCTTCGGCTGCACGGTTGTGTCGACGATCACCTGGCGCGTGTCGGCCGGCTTCATCGCCCCGGTCTTGACCGCAAGGCTGAGGCTCTCCTGCAACAGCGCCACGATCCGCTCCTCGCCCATGCGGCTGCGCCAGCGCGTCATCGACGAGAGGTCGAACGGCAGCGTATGGCAAAAGAACGTCTCGCCGGTGAGATACTGGAAGTAAGGGTTCTCCACCCAGCGCTCGCACAGCACCTCATCCGACAGGTTGAAGGTGTGCTTGAGGATCGCCAGCCCCGCCATCAGCCGGGTCGGCAGCGGCGGCATGCCGGGGCCGTCCGAATAGACGGCGCCGAAACGCTCCTCCAGCACCGGCCGGTCGATCGCCTGCTTCATGTTGATGATCTGATCGAGCCTGGAGCGGAACAGGTCCTGCTCTCCCGTCTCGCGTGGCTTGGACATTCGCCGTCCCCTCGATTCGCCGCCGCCGAACCGAGTGAATCACGCTCCGCAGCACAAGGGAATCGCAAAACCGAATTGCAGGAAAACAGCGTCCAAATACCGCTAATCCTGCAATTCAAAAGACGCTATCCGCCTCAATCAAAAGGCCAGATCAATGGCTTGCGGATAGTTCACGGTCGACGAGCTGGCGGCCACGCATCAGGCTGGAGATCCATCAGCGTTTACATCGTTTTTCAACGGGCGGCTCAAGCTCCGTGTTGTTGCGCGGCGCGCAGCTTGTCGAACGCCTCTTAGACCGTCGTGTGCCGGAAGAGGATATCCTCTGGAATTTCGGCATCGACATTCCGACATCACACATCCGTGATAAAGGCGTTTGCGGCTCGACGGGACCCTCCAACCCGAGGTCGCGAACAGAACCTGAATGACTGCCTCGTTTGCTATATGCGAATTGTCCGTGGGCGCCGCCAGGAGCTGGAACCGGCCAATCGACTTTAATTCTGGCTAGCTGTGCCCAGAATCGAGAAAAACGCCGGATTCATGCAGGCACAGCGGCCAATTTGCAGGAACCACCCCCCTGGGCACTGCTACTTATCTGGAATGAGGGGACTGTGGAGCTTCCGTCAAAAGGAAGCCAGATGTTCCGGGTTGAGGCCGTAGATCATCGTGGTCGTGTGAACATGAAGTGATGATAAAGCCGGCAAACAGGGAGGATAAAATGAGCCAATACTCATATAATCGTCGTGCGCTTATGAAGGCAATGCTGGCGATTTCGGCGACCCCTTGGGGGATTAACTCGAGGGCGTTCGCCTCGTCGTGCGACGATCGCATCCTGCGAATCGGCGGACTGGGTGGAGGCCCTGATTCGATGAACCCCTTCGCCACTTGGGGCTCCTTTTGGCCCTTGGCTATTTGCTATGATTTCTTGGTCTGCATAGACGCCCAGCGATACGACGATCGAAAGGGCTTTGCCCAATCTTGGTCCGTCGCCGACGACAACCTCACTTGGACCTTCAAGATCTGGCCCGGCATGAAGTGGTCGGACGGCCAGCCTGCTACCGCTAGGGACGCGGCGTTCACTTATAGTTATTTGCACGATTCCATAGGCAAGCCCGACGAGCTAAACGTCGGGTGGAACAGCACCAGCGGTCTTGAGAACGTCGAGTCCATCAAAGCGTTCGACGACGAGACTTTGCAGATCGTGACCAAGTTCCCCGCGACCTGGCCAATAGACAATATCATAATGATCGTTCCCGAGCACATTTGGAAGGACATCAGCTATGCTGACGCACGCGTAACCTTCCGCAACGATCCGCCTTTGGTGGGTACGGGACCTATGATCGTTTCGGAGTTTCACCAGGGCCAGTTTACACGCCTGACGCCGAACCCCTATTTCCGTACGGGGAAGCCCCAAATCGCGGGGGTGATCCTGCGGTCCTTCGATGCCGCCGATCCGATTGCGCAAGGTCTTAAGAGCGGGGAACTCGATTATGGCAACTACCTGACGTCCGCCCAGTGGGCTGATCTCTCGAAGGATCCCGACATTGTAGTCGGTGAATCCCGCATAGCTCAGAAAACCTATCTCGCCTTCAACACCGCTTCGGGAGATGGCGCAGGTAGCACCAAGGCTCTGCAGGATCCGGCGTTTCGCGATGCGCTCGGCTACGCGATCGATCAGAAGGCCATCGTCGATCGAGCCATGCGCGGACACGCCGACCCTGGTGTCGGACTCGCAATGCCGGTGGCGGCCGATTACTATTCAGATCTGAACGACATCAGGCGCCACTTCGATCTCGCCGAAGCCAACCGCCGGCTTGACGCCGCAGGGTACCGGGACACGAACGGCGATGGCATTCGGGAGGACAAGGACGGGAAGAGTTTCCAGCTAGAGCTGGTGTCTGGACCTTCAGCAAATATAGAGATGCCGGTCGCGGCAGTGCAGTTTATCGCTGGCTGGTTGGAGCAAATCGGTATCCCTGTATCGGTGACTCGGCTCGACTCCGGTGCGCTGAGCGCCCGCGCCGCAGCTCCGGCGAAAGGCGGCGGAGGGTGGGATCTGCTCATTTCCGATACCTGGCAAGGCCCAACACCTAAAGACCTGCTCATCTTCGGCAGCAGCAATTCCATCGGCATCAAGAACAAGGCGTACTGGACGAATGCGGAGTTCGACAAACTGTTCGCGGAGGTGCAGGTCACCGTTGACCTCAAGAAAAACCAAAAGCTGGTCGACCAGGCAGCGCGACTAATTTATACTGAAGCGCCTTACATCGTACTATGTTACCCCACCCTGCTCGAAGCCCACCGGAGGGATTGCTTCGAGGGTTGGGGAAAGCAAGGCATCATGTCGATGGACAGCTACTTCCCATTCGATCGCTTGAAGCCGGTGCCCGCGCCGTGAACGGAGGGGGAGGGAGCCGTCACATCCTGCGCATCATCGTCAGGGCCTCTATAACCCTCCTGATGGTGGCAGTCCTGAACTTCATCCTATTCCGAGTTATTCCAGGTGACCCTGCATCTCTTTTGCTTGGCGGGGCGCGCGTCAGCGTCACCGCCGAGCAGATTGAGGCGCAGAACCAACGTTGGGGCCTTGACCGGCCGCTGTTCCCGGACCAGGCGGTCGACTACCTGTCGGCAACACTCCGCGGCGATTTCGGCTACAGCTTCAAGTTCAGGGGCAGGCATGTCGCAGACCTGATAGCGGAACGCCTGCCGGACACCATAGTCCTAGTCGGGGTTGCTCAGATAATGGCAATCGTTATTGGGGTGATGCTTGGGATCTACGCAGGCTGGCGCCGGGGAGGAGCCGGCGACCGTATCGCAACCGGAGCCTCTCTGGCGCTCTATTCTACGCCGGCTTTCTGGCTCGGCATGATCCTGGTGGTAATCTTCAGCACGGCATTGGGTTGGCTCCCGGGCTATGGTGCATACTCGCCCGGCCTGATCACGGGCTCTCTTGGTTCGTTCCTCGACTACCTGCAACATCTCACGCTTCCCGCCACTGCGGTGGCGCTTGGGCTAATCGGCCAGTACGTCGTCGTCGCTCGTGCCGCAATGAGTGACGTACTCACCGAGGATTACATGGTAACCGCACGGGCGAAAGGGCTGACCAACGGTCAAATGCTGATGCGTCATGCATTTCGCAATGCAATGCTACCGGTCGTGACCTTGATCACCCTCAATATTGGCTATGTGGTCGCCGGGGCCATCACTGTCGAAGCCGTTTTCGCCTGGCCGGGTATCGGCGGGCTGACGGTGGAAGCACTCAACGCACGGGACTACCCAGTCCTTCAAGGCATATTCCTGTTGCTTGGCGTTTCAATTGTTCTCGCAAACCTCGTAGCCGATCTTGCCTACAGCCTTCTAGATCCGAGGGTCCGACAATGAGCGACAATATTGTTCGATATTGCCCGCGAGGCCGGGCGCGCGCAATAAAAGGCTTTCTGCGTCAATTTCTCAGCTATGGCGGTGCTCAGGTGGGCCTCGTATGTCTGGTATTCTTTCTTGTTGTGGGAGCGGTCCCCAATATTCTGGCGGGACCGCTCCAGACTGCGATCAATGCAACTGGCGATTTCCTCGCACCCCCATCAGGCGAGCATCTGCTCGGCACGGACGAAATCGGGCGGGACGTGCTCAATCTGGTCCTCCATGGTGCCCGGATCTCGCTTACGATTGCGCTACTCGCGACTGTGATCAGCCTCGTCGTTGGGACTACAATCGGTACGACCGCTGGCTACTATGGTGGCAGGGTCGACGTCTGGCTGATGCGCTTGACAGACTTCTTTTTTGTCATGCCGTCCTTCGTGCTGGCGCTGGTCATTACACCCGTGGTTCTCGAGGTGATGGGGCGCGGTGGAGAAATCCTGGGCTTCCGTCCTTCTCTTTTCGTGATCATTGTCGTTATAGGCATGACAAGCTGGTCCTTTGTTGCACGTATCGTCCGGAGTCAGACACTGTCGCTTAAGGAGCGACCATTCATTGATCGTGCGCGCGTTGCGGGTAGCAGTAATTTCGGCATCATGGTGCGGCACATCCTCCCCAATCTCGTGCCGCAAATCGCAGCCAATGGTGCGCTGGTGGTCGCCAGCGCAATCTATGTCGAGACATCGCTCTCATTCCTTGGACTCGGGGACCCGTTGCAGCCTTCATGGGGCACTTTGCTTTCGCTCGCTCAGCGCGCCGGCGCGGCCAGTGCTGGAGCCTGGTGGTACCTCGGCGCCCCAGGACTGTGCGTACTCACGGTTTCGCTTAGCTTCGTCCTGATTGGCAGTGCCCTTGACGACACGTTCAATCCACGGCGGAGGGTGATCCCATGACCAGCTCCTCCCAGGACAAAACACCGCTTCTGGAAATAGACCGGCTCTCTGTCGATTATGGGCTCAAGGGCGTTTCATTGCGAGCAATCGACGGCGTAAGCTTCGCGCTCCGAGCCGGAGAGGCCGTGGGCCTCGTCGGAGAATCGGGCAGTGGCAAGACCACGACCGCGATGGCGATCGCTGGTCTACTATCACCCAACGCGCGGGTCAGCGGCGGCCAAGTGCGCTATCGTGGCAACCGACTGCCGATCGACGATGATGCGGCGATGCGGCCACATCGCTGGAGCGAAACGTCCGTTGTCTTCCAGGGCGCGATGAACGCACTTAATCCTGTTCACCGCATTATCAAGCAGATCGCCGAGCCATGCATGCTGAAGCTCGGCATGTCGCGGGGCGAGGCGACCAAGCGGGGAAGTGAGTTGCTTCAACTGGTCGGCATCCCGGCGGATCGTGGTTCCGCCTACCCTCACGAGTTGTCGGGCGGAATGCGACAAAGGGTGATGATTGCCATGGCGCTCGCGTGTCGACCTTCGATTATCATTGGTGACGAGCCCACCACAGCGCTCGACGTCATCACTCAGGCTCAGATCCTTAACCTGCTAGGCGACTTGCGATCGCAGTTGAGCCTCGCCCTGATTTTGATCACCCACGACCTTTCTGTGGTGGCTAAGTGTTGTGATCGCGTAATGATCATGTACGCGGGCCGCATCGTCGAGGATGGCACTGTCGCCGAGATTTTCGCCCAGCCCAAACATCCCTACACCCGACAGCTGATCGAATCGATCCCGAACCCAGCGAGCGGCAAAAAGATGATCCGGCCAATACCGGGTGATCCTCCCAACTTGGTGAATCGACCCTCGGGCTGCGCTTTCCATCCGCGTTGCCCGTCGGTCATGGGGGGGTGCGCGACCGAAGTCCCCAGCCTCAATAAGTTCGGGCGGGGACGTGTCGCCTGTCACCTTCACCGGTCCTTGACGCAAGAAGACAAGGTCGCTGTTCATGCCTGACACTGCCGGCATCCTGCGTCTCGAGAGCCTGCAAGTTCATTTTCCTATCCAGGGCGGTCTGTTCGACCGTGTCCTGGGCCGATCTGTCGGCGCCATGCGCGCGGTAGACGGGATCGACCTCAACGTCGGGCGGGGCGAGATCGTCGCCCTGGTCGGCGAATCGGGAAGCGGCAAGACCACTGTGGGCCGCGTCATCACCAAGCTTGCCAAGCCGACTGGCGGCAGAATGCTGTTCGAAGGCCGCGACATGAGGTCGGTAGAGGGCTTCTCGGCTCTACGTCCGTACCGGCGTCGCGTGCAAATGATCTTCCAGGACGCTTATCAGGCCCTCAATCCGCGACACACCGTGTTCGACATCGTGGCGGAGCCGTTGCAGTCCCTGCGGCTGGTCGGTAACGCCACTCAACTCGCCGACCGGGTGAGTGAAGCGCTTGCGGCCGCTGGGCTCAATCCTCCCGGCGATTTCTTCGCCCGCTTCCCGCACGAGCTATCCGGCGGGCAGCGCCAGCGCGTCGTGATTGCAGGAGCGCTTGCCGTCCGGCCGGAACTCATCGTTGCTGATGAACCTGTATCGATGCTCGATGTCTCGATACGCGCTCAGATTCTTCAGGTCCTGGTTGACTTGCGCGACAGGCACAACATGGCGCTGCTGTTCATCACCCACGATTTGCCCCTTGCCTGGCTGATCGCCGACCGGATTGCGGTCTTGTATCTTGGAAAATTGGTCGAGATTGGTAGCGCCGACGAGATCACATTCAACCCTCGCCATCCGTATACCGTCGCCTTGCGCAACGCCACACCGCAGATTGGCGGCAACGCAGGTCGCGCCGAGTTGCCGGCCCTGCAGGGCGAGGTTCCAAGTGCCGCGCGCGTGCCGAAGGGCTGCCGTTTCCATCCTCGTTGCCCGCTTGCCTTCGACCGTTGCAAAGCTGAGGAGCCGCCGGCGATCGAAGTTGGACCACAGCACCTGTCAGCCTGCTGGCTCGCTAAGTGAAAGGCATGCAATCAGCGCCACCCCAATGAGCGTATTCCATCTGGTATTGCACAGGCAGGTGGGCTGGAACACCACCATGCAGATAGAATGCTGAGACCCGTCGAAATTGGCCACTCCATCTTGAATCAGTCTCAATGTCTGGGAGGCACTCTGAAGTGTGTAATGAACTAGGCCCGATTAAACCGCCAACGCCGCGATACGAAGTGGTTTTGCAGACCGGCTTGCGCGTTCCAATGCGGGACGGCGTTGAGCTCGCCACGGACCTGTATCGGCCTATTGGTTACACTGGGGAACTCGGGTCAATCCTTATCCGAACTCAATACGGTAAGACGCCCTATCGCTGTCCGGTTGAGCCTCGCCACAAAGTGGCAAGAATGTTTGCTGGACAAGGGTTCGCTGTACTTGTGCAGGAGCGTCGTGGCGTCTTCGATTCCGGCGGCGTATACGCTAGGGAACATATAGGGGACGACGGTTATGACACGCTGTCCTGGATTTCGCAGCAGCCATGGTCGAATGGACGCGTGGGCACATATGGGTGCTCGGCGCTTGGTATCGCGCAGGTTTTGCTGGCGCAGTTGTGCCATCCAGCCCACCGATGCGCAATTGCGCAGGGATCGGGCGGCGCGAACGGCTCTGCCGGAGGGCGATATCGCAACGGGGATCTCCGTCTCGGCGGTGCGGTGGAGGTTGCCGCGTTTGTCCCCTGGTTCCACCAAACCGCAGCGAAGGACCGGTCCCGAGTGCAACCGAAAAGCGATGAGGAGTATCAGCGGGCTTTCGCGTCGCTGCCGCTCGTCAACATGCTTAAGAGCCTTGGGGGACCGCCGACTGACTGGGAGGACTGGGTCTCGCGTGACCCAGGCGATCCCTGGGGGGATCGGAATGGGATGCTTAGCGAGGACTCGACCATCGACGTCCCAGCCCTGTTCGTGAACTCGTGGTACGACGTGGGGGCTGCCGACGCGCTTCACCAGCAGCGCGTTTTTAGTGCTCGCGGATTGAGCCCGGCGGCACGCGATCACCAACATATCATTCTGTCGCCAGCCACGCATTGTGGCACCGAGAGTCTCAAAGCCCCGACGGTTATCGGCGAGCGCGAGCTGGGCGACGCGCGCCTGGATTGCTGGCAGATCTACCTGGACTGGTTCGACTGCTGGCTGAACGACAAGCCCGACCGGATCGAGGGAATGCCCCGCGTCCAGTACTACGTGATGGGTCGCAACGAGTGGCGTGCCGCGTCAGAATGGCCCCCTCTTGGTGTGGAACTGCAGCACTGGTTCCTCCGCAGCGGCGGGAATGCCGCGACCCGTCTAGGCGACGGGACTCTTGATGTAGAGCCTCCGAGTGCCGACGAGCCGGCTGACACGTTTACCTACGACCCTGGGGATCCGGCGCCGTTCTTGGGGATGGACGGCGGGAAGTCAAGTGGAACTACTATAGGACCCCGCGATTACCAGGACGTCCAGCTTCGTCCAGACGTCCTCTGCTTCACTTCACCGCCCCTCACAGAGGGCATGGAGGTTACCGGATTTGTCCGGGCGGTCCTCTTCGTCTCTTCTTCGGCCCCGGACACGGACTTCGTGGCCAGACTGTTGGACGTACATCCCGATGGCCGTGCGATTGACGTGGTGGACGGGATACTGCGCGTCCGCTATCGCGAGGGCTTTGATCGGGCTGTTTTCATGGAACCGAGCGTTATATGCAAAATCGAGATTGATCTCGACGCCACAAGTAATTGGTTTCCGGCCGGCCATCAAATTCGCCTGGAAATCACTAGTTCGGCCTTCCCGCGGTTCGACCGCAACCTGAATACGGGAGGTAACAACTGGGACGAAACTGAATGGGTAGTGGCTCGGAACACGATTCATCACTGCGAGCAGTTCCCCTCCCACGTACTGCTTCCTGTGATGACAGCGATGGGGTCCCATGCCGGCAAGGCGAATTTGAACAGCATCGCTAGGTGTTTAGATTGTGGTATTCGGCTTTGCCCCCCGCCTTGAACGGGTTGTTTTGAAGTGCTGCGCTTCGAGATGATGACAAAACGTGGTCTGTGTGAACAGCCACAAGCATCAGGAAAGGAAGCGCAGCATGAAAAATTATGCCGGACTGGACGTCTCCGTGAAAGAGACCACCGTTTGCATCGTGAGAAGGGCGCCGAATTTGCCGAGAGATGAAGGTTGCTAGTCATCCGGACGATCTTGCTGACGCATTGAAGAACCCCGCATGGAATCTCGCCCGGATCAGGCTTGAAGCCGGCCCCTTATCCCAATGGTTGGTCTGGCGGCAGCCGGACTACGTGACCTGTATCGAGCCCCGTCATTCCAAGGCGTTCTCAAGGCACAGGTCAACAAGACCGACCGCAACCATGCTCGCGGCATCGCGCAGATATGCGGGTTAACCTGTTCCGGCCCGTGCATGTCAAGAGTAAGCGGTATTCTCGGGCCACGGCCTTGAGCTCGAGCTTGTTGATGTAGACCCAAGGCAGGAGATCGTCGATCTGGCTGTTGGGGTGGCCGTTGACGATCCTGGTGAGGACATCGGCGAGATAAGCCGAGCGGTTCGACACCATTGAGCTTGCAGGTTTCGATCAGCGAGGCGATGACTGCCCAGTGTTCGGCGCCGCCGTCAGAGCCTGCGAAGAGCGCGTTCTTGCGGTTGAGCGCGAAGACTGATTCATTATGCACCCCCTCTTCAAATGGCGGGAAACAGCGATTTCTGATTATCGTCGTTGATGATACGCGGAGATTTGCGCGCCAAATCGGCCTTGATCCGTTCATCTTCAAGGTCGCTGGCGCGGATCTGGTAGGGCGCGCCGCGCATGACCTGCTCGGCTGGTAATATGCCGTCCCTGACGAACCGGCGGATTTTGACGTGCGACACGCCAAGCTTCGCGGCCGCGTCCGACATGGTAAGCCACTCGCCGTTCTTGTCGGAAGACCGATAGCCGCTGATCTTGTGCACCGTGCGCAGGGATTGGACGCGTCGCGCCGTCCAGGTCTTTCCCTGACCCGTCTTCATGCCCATGCGGTTGAGTGTGGCGGCGATTTCGGCATCCGACCATCGCGTTGCCATGGATCGCATGACCGCCAGAGCCTCCTCAGGCGTACTCTGGCCATGCTCTCCGGATTTGGACTTGCGAACCCTTACCTGGGAATGCTGGCCCCCATGCCAATGGATGGTCAGGATCACATCGCGCGCGTCGTCATCGACGTCCGCCACAATGTCCTTGATGAGCGCGCGCAGCAGTTGCTGACGGAACCGCATATCGACACCCGGCGCATTCCAGGCGGCTTCGAGATCCTGGGCGAGGCCGGTGAAGTCAGGGATCGCGTCGACAGGCTCCATACGCTGGACTTCACTGAGCCGGGCCTCGCAGGTCTCCACGCGCCTGAGCCTAGCTTCCCAGTTCCTCTCGAGCTGGGCCGCTATAAGCCGGTTCTCCGGGTCGCAGGCGGCGTAGCGGCGCTCGGCGAGCGATGCCTCATAGCGTGCCTGCTGCAGGTCCATCTCGATCATCTGCCGCCGCCTGGCTTCGCTCTCCAGCTGCATCTGTTCAGCCTCCAACGCCGCCTCGATCGCCATCGGCGCAACCGCCTCCAAGGCTTCGCGGGCCACCGCCGCATCGGTGCGAAAGCCGTTGAACGACATGCATCGCGCCTGCGCCATCATGGTGTTCTCGCAACGATAGACCGGGTAACCTTGGCCACGTCCGGCATACGTGACAACCAGTCTTCGCCCGCATCGACCACAGGAGAGAAGACCCGGGAGCAACGCGCGACCGCCGCGGCCCGACTTGACGCCGCCGGCTTTGCCATAGGCGTTGGCGGCGAGAAGTTCCTGGTTCCGTTCGTACTCGCTCCATCCGATATAGCCTTCGTGATGCTCCTTGAGCACCACCGCCCAATCGCTGGCCGGCTTGTAATGACCATAGCTCTTGCGGACGCGGCCATCCACGATCTCGGTGCGCTTCTCGCTCTTACCATAGACATAAGCGCCGGCGTAGAACGGGTTCTTCAGGACGGAGATCACGTTGCGGTAGCGGACCGGAACCCAGGCGAAGGACACCATCTTCTTGCCGTCGGAGGGTCTGGGGAAATGCACGCCATCGTCGATCATCGAGATCAGGACCTGGCGGGCACTGCCGAGTTCGCGGAAACGCGCGAATATCAGGCGAATGGTCTCCTGCAGGCGTATATCGGGATCGAACCCGAGACCGTAATCCCGGTGCCAGACGTAGCCGAAGGGCACAGAGATGCGCAGTTCGCCGCGCTGTGCCTTGGCGCGGTCAGCTTCGTACATGCGAGCACGCAGCACCCCGAGTTCGAACTCGCTTATGCTCCCCTTCATGCCGAGCAGCAGGCGATCGTTCGGCAGTCCCGGATCGTAGACTCCGTCCAGATCGATCACCCGTGCATCGACTTCGCCGCACAACTCGAGCAGCCGATGCCAGTCCGGTCCGTTGCGAGACAGGCGGGACGCCTCCAGGCAAAGCACAGCGCCCACATGACCGGTGCACAGATCGTCGACCAGGCGTTCGAAACCGGGACGTTCCACAGCTCCACTTGCGGTGCGTCCCAAGTCCTCGTCGATCACCTCAACCTTGCGGAATCCCCAGCGCCGCGCGACGTCGACCAGCTCATATTGCCGACGCTGGCTCTCAAGATTGAGCTGCACTTGCGCCTGCGTGGACTGACGTACATAGACAACGGCCTTGCGCTTGAGGATGGTGGCCGGAATCAGATTACGGCTCGTCATCGCGGCTCTCCTCCGTCACGATACCGGCGGCGGCCATCAGCACATTGGCGAGCCGGGCGATCACGATCGTTCGTTGCGCTGCGCTCAGCCCGACTAGCTTGTGCGAGTCGAGCGCATGCTGAGCTGGCGAACGATCACGAGAGATCGTGTCGGTGGCGGCAAGGTTCTCATTTTGAGTCTCCCCGATGATGAAACCATCCGGAGAGCCTCGCCGGAAACGGCGCTGGATCAAGAGCTTGTTCAGTTCAAGCAGTGCAGCAAGCGACGCGCGCGGGGAGCCCAGATCCATTGCTGCGCACGGGACTTCGACCTCCTGCCCAACATGGGCAGAATGACCCCGAGATTGCGATCGGACGGATCGAGCGTTCGACGGTGTTGCTGTCGATCTCGATGCGGCCGTCGTCAAGGAAGTGCGAGAGGCCTTCCCAGCGTGAGAGCGTGTAGCGGATTGCCTCTGCGAGCTTGGTCTTCTGACTGATCAGGCCGAGCTTCTCACGCAGCCAGGGTTCGAGATCGGCGACGATGGCGCGGCTTTTGTCCTGACGCATCGCGCGGCGCTCGTTGGCCGATCGGCCACGGATGTCATCCTCGATCTTGTAGAGTTCGGCGATCCGTCTCAGCGCGTCACTGGCGATCGGCGCGGGACCGGCTGCTGCCAGTTCATAAAAGCGCCGACGGACATGCGCCCAGCAGAAGGCGAGCGTGACGCCGCTTTTGTCGGCCAGCACGCGATAGCCGCCATAGCCGTCGACCTGCAAGATTCCGGTGAAGCCTGCGAGATGAGCGATCGGACGCTCGGCCTTTCGGTCCGGCGCATAGACATAGGCGACGCCCGGCGGGTCGCTCCCCTCCCATCGTCGGTCATCGCGGGCATAGGCCCAGAGTTGACCTGTCTTAGTCTTGCCGCGGCCGGGATCGAGCACCGGCGCGGTCGTCTCGTCGGCGAAGAGTTTTGCCGAGGACTTCAGCTTGCCAAGCAGCCGCTCATGCACCGGACGCAGGTGCCAGGCGGCGCGGCCGACCCAGTCGGCGAGCGTAGAGCGATCGAGATTGATACCCTGCCGGGCGTAGATTTGCGCCTGACGATAGAGCGGAAGGTGATCGGCATATTTTGAGACCAGCACCTGGGCGACCGTTGCCTCGGTCGGAAGACCACCCTCGATCAGCCGGGCCGGCGCCGGAAGCCTGAACCACGACGTCCTCGCAGGCGCGGCAGGCATATTTGGGCCGGCGCACGACGATTACACGCAGCTGCGCCGGAACGATGTCGAGCCGCTCGCTCACGTCCTCGCCGATCCGATGCAAGCCATTGCGGCAGCATGGGCAGGCATGGTCCTCGATGTCGACGACCATCTCCACGCGCGGCAGATGGGGTGGCAGCGCGCCCCGGTTGGCCCGGCGCCTCGTGGCCTTTGCTTGCCGCTCGGCGGGAGCAGATTGCTCCTTCTCTTCCTCACCGGCGGCCTCGATCTGCTCCGCCTCTTCGAGCCCCAGCAGCAATTGATCCTCGGGGAGCGTCTCGGCACGCCGGCCGAAGCGGTGACGCTGCAATTCCTTGATGATCTGAATCAGACGGGCATTCTCGACGTCGTGCGCCAGGACCATCGCCTTCAGCGCGTCCGGATCGTCGGGAAGCTGGTCAGCCGTCATCGCCATGAACGGATCAGACCATATTCGCCGACAGCCCGCGACAGCGGAATCTAGGCTGATTCACTTCGTCGCGGGTCAGCCCGCCTGGGCTGGCACGCGGGTCCGGCGCGCCTCATGGACTCGCCGCCAGTCGAGACCTTCGAGTAGCGCCGAGAGCTGCGCGGCCGTCAGCCGCATCATGCCGTCATGCACTTTCGGCCAGCGGAACTCCCCATCCTCCAAACGCTTAGCAGGCAAACCCCGGTGCCATCCCAGAAGATCAGCTTGATCCGGTCAGTCCGCTTCGCCCGGAAGACGTAGACGGCCCCGCTGAACGGATCGGCCCCCATTGTCTCTCGCACCAGCGCCGCCAATCCCTCCGCACCCTTGCGGAAGTCGACGGGCTTCGTCGCCACCATGACCTTGACCGCACCCGTCGGCCCGATCACGACGTCGCCTTCAGCGCGCGGATCACTGCGGCCACCGTCTTGGTATCGGCGCCCCGGCCGACGCGCATCGCGATGCCGTCGATCTCAAGCTCGATCATGCCGGCATCTCGGGTGGCTTGCCGTTTCCGCTGCTTCGGTGAACGGCTGGCTGCAGGTTCCGCCGCCGCCACAACCGCCGGCACAAAGGCAGGAGAATCTTGCTGCACCGAAGCGGCCTGTTTGCGCGCTTCGCGGCGCCAGGCGAAGACCTGCTGCGGCCTGAGACCATAACGGCGGGCGACCTCGGAAATGATCGCATTCGGCTCCAGCGTCTCTGCGATGATCCGCGCCTTGTCATCCACCGACCAGTGACGCCGACCGCCGGCACCGTTGATCACCTCGAAACGCCGAAGCTGCCGCTCCGGGTCAAGCGTAAGGTCAAGTCCAGACACAAGCCGATCTCCGATCCCAATACAGGATCGGCAACCTCACAGATCGCGACCACTCCCGAAAGGTGGTCCGGAAACACCGCTCTGATGTCCGCTGTCAAGGTTTGGAACGCATGAGGTCGCCCGATCCGAGGAACGGCTGCTCATTCTGATGATCGCGCATGGGTGGGGAGGCGGAACTGAAGGACGTCGGTGATCAAGCTCTGATGCGCGGGTTGGCTACCGCATTCCCGATTGTGCGTCCGGGGCTGTTCCTATCTTACTGCGGGCGTCGGTCGATTTGCCGGCCACAAAGCGTCTGACGGGCATTCCCCTGCCGTGGTCCCGCCTCCGCCCATGCGCGATATGTGCGCCATCGCGGCGAGCGATCAGGTGACGCGCGCCTCCCTTGCGACTGCCCACATAAAGCCGACCAGTTCACGGGCGATCGCGGTGCAGACGACCGTTGTCCGTTTGCCCCGAGCGCTCAGCATGCGGTAGCGGGCTGTCAGGCGGGACTGCGCCTTCCAGGCGATCTCACGCACCTTCGGTGACGCCTGCTCCAACCGGTATAGCTTCGCCTTCCCGACCTTGGGCGGATGTCGATAGGTCCAGGCGCTCTCGACCAACATGTGGCGAACCCGACCGTTGCCTGCCTTTGTGATGCCGCCGCGCCGGACTGTCTCCCCGGTTGAGCGCTCGCCGGGGACCCGACCGAGATATCCCATGAGCTGGCGTGGGCTTTCGAACCGGCTGGCGTCGCCGACTTCGGTGACGAACGTCACGGCGACAATTAGGTCTACCCCACGCAATGTCTGAAGCGCCCACACGATCGGTGCCAGCGACCAGGCCGGGACGAACTCTTCGATCACACGCTCCAGCCGCTCGACCCGCTCTTTCGAGACGCGCACCGCCTCGACCATCTCCTGGAGTGCGATCTGATGCGCGGGATGATCGAACCTTGTTCCTGAAGCCAGCGTAGATAGCGCATCGTCCAGCTCTTCTTTCGCGGATAGCTACGGCCGTGCTTGAGCATGAATGCGCTCACCTGCTGGCGATGGACCCGCAGCGTCTCGACCGCGCCCGCCCGCGCGCGAACAAGATCCCGTATGGACTCGTGCCCTTCATCGGGAACCCACACCGCGGTCAGCTCGCCGGCGCGCAATAGTCGGGCAAGGGAAATGGCGTCTCGACGGTTCGTCTTCACCCGATCGCCGGGCTTCCTTGGTATCAATGATGGTGCAACCACGGTGCACTCGTGCCCGAGCGACCGGATCAGGCGATAAAGGCCGTACCCGGTCGGCCCAGCCTCATAGCAGAAATGCACGTAATCAAAGCGGCTGGCGATCCGGCCTATGACCCGCCGCATGCTGGTCGCCGACGCGTCGACCTCACCGAAGAACCGAACCTCTCCTTCCCGGCCTGCCTCCGCAATCGCAATAGCGTTCTTAAGCTTCGCAACATCGATTCCGACAAATGCTTCTCTATAATCCGCCACGGCTCGTCCTCCTGTGGTGAGGATCGGCTCGGCCCGTCCGAGCAACCCTCGGACGCGCAGTGTAGGGCGAGCCACCTCATCGGCAGAGGCGGACATACGGTCTTACTGTCAAGACGCTGACGACCCAGAATCGCCGGGCGCTGCTGACGGCCCTCAAGTCGCTTCAGGAAAAGGCCATCGCCATCGAGAACGACATCCGTGGCCTGTTTCGTAACTTCGGTCTCAAAGTTGGCATTGTCGACGGCCGGCAAATTCGCGGATCGCATCCGGGACCCTTCCGGTGACATTCCGGAACTCGAGACATCATGGAGACGTTGCTCACCGCCCGTCGGAAACTTTGCGAGCAGTTCACGGTGCTACACGAAAGACTGTTGTCGATCGTGAGGGGTGACACGGTTTGCAGGCGGTTGATGACCGTGCTGGGCGTCGGCCCTATCGTTGCACTGGGTTTCAACGCCACGGTCGATATTCCTGCCCCCTTCAGGAATTCGAAGGACGTGGGGCCGTATCTCGGTTTGACGCCGCGGTTACATCAATCAGGCTAGGATAATCGCGTCGGCAGGTCAGCCTAGGAAGCTTGAATGGGATTGACTTCAACACGCCGAATAGACAAGTCCAGGCATTTGGTGGAGCGGATTGAGAGTGAAGCGCTCGGGCTGGGAAGCCCATGCCTTGCAGATGAACTCGTAGGGTGAGACCTTTGAGGGCCTTCAGCCTGCGGCCGAAATTTGTAGGCCGCAACAAAGTCGGCAAGATGCCGACGCAGTTGGTCATGATCGTCGTAGTGGAAACGCTTGCCCGTCGCGTCCTTGATGGTGCGGTTCATTCGCTCGACCTAGCCGGTGGTCCAAGTATGCTTTGGCTTCGTGGTTCGAAGCACAGCGCGACGATGCGGCCCCCGAACGTGCTTGCGGGCTTCCTGGCGCCGCGACGAGCGCTTGCAGGCGCTGACGGTCGCTGGCCAAAACGGTGAAGGGGGATGCTATTGCGCATGCATCTAACTCGCACGCCAAACCGCAAAACGGAATCCCGAAATCGGACTCTTTTGATCCGATCAATCCACTATGAGACGCCGATTCCGAAATAGCGGGTGTGGGCGACATTGAGGATGCGATTGATCAAGCTTACGAAGCTGTGTCCGCCGGCCGTTGCAGCTGTGCCATAACTGGAGTGTATACCAAGGGCCGGCACCGAGTTCATCTCTAGGACAAACGGTTGGCCTGAGCGATCGATCCGGAAATCGACGCGGGCATAGTCCCGGCAGTGGCAGGCACGGAAGGTCGCAACCGAAATATCCCGTAACATCGTCTCAAGCCCGCTCTCGATTTTCGCCGGGCAAATCTTGGGCACCGCTGCGGCCGCCACGTACTTCGCATCCCAATTCATAACACGCGTTTCGCGGTCACCGAAGTCCTGCTCCACTAGAGGCAAAACTTCGGGCTCCCCGTTTCCGAGCAACGCAACGCAGATTTCCCGCCCCTCGATGTATTCCTCCACTAGCGCATCCTGAGCATGCTGCGTGACGATCACTTCGACGGCCTGCCGCAACTTAGAGTGTTCATGTATGATCTGCAATCCGAAGCTGCAGTCCTCCTCCCGCGGCTTCACTACCACTGGGAATCTCAGGTCGCCGGTGTTCTCGGTGCCGCGACGCATCACGCGAAAGTTCGGAGTCGGCACGCCCTGATCGCGGATGAGCATTTTGGTAATGACTTTGTCTCCCGTCAGCCCAATCCCGAAGGGGCTACATCCAGTGTATGGAACACCGGCCATCTCAAGCATGGCAGGAACATGAGTGTAACGCTTTTCGCCCTGAATTCCCTCCGCCAAGTTGAAGACCATTCCCGAGGGGCGACCTTGCGGATCAGGTGGCATGAACCGCTCGAGACTGGCGAGCAGTCCTTTATCGCCTTCACACACTACCGTCTCGTGGCCGCCCTCTTGAAGTGCCGCCACCACATCTTCCAACGTGCCGCTATGCGGCCAAGGCTGCGGCGGCTGCGGACAAGGCTGACCGAACCGGTTAATCACACCGTTGAAATCACTGTTCGTTACGATGGCTACTCGCATGAGCTATCTCCTTTGACGTTTGTCTGCTGTCACGAAACCAATGAAAACTGGATGGAGGCCAACCGCTATATCAACATTGACGACCTGCACGAGTACAAGAGGCTCGAAGCACCATGGCTGACCCTTTTCACAACCCCCTCCACAAACATAGGTCCACCACCCGGTTCCCTCTCCGGTTCCCGACCCTTTCCGCTGGCGGTGCTCTTTTTGCCCAAGTAGCTCGAAAGACGGCGAGTTGGGTTGCGGTACCATCAATAAAGCCTTATGCAGGGTTTATGCCAAAACAGATGATAACCGGCGGATGAGAGCGCTCCGACGCGAAATGATCGCTTCAAAAACCGTGCCAACCTCGCAAAATGCACGTCGGCCAGTGCTTTGAGTTTGATATCAAACTTACGGTCATATCAGGTACTAAACTGGCCCGCACAACCACTATGTCGCAGGCGCGACAAAATCCGACAGAGATCGTATCCCAGGGGACGAGCGGCGACCCATCCGCAGTCTTTTGACGCTCGCCGGTCCCTTACATCGAGCCCTGGCGTCCAGAATTGAAGTTGGGCGAAGGCGATCCGCATAATCGTATGCCCGGCCTGGCCGGCTTCAACGTGCGAGCGCTGCAGCAGTTTCAACAATGATGGCGAGTCGGCATAAATCTTCTTGAGAGGCTGGCGCTTAATCCCGGAACAAACGCGGCAATCAGCACTTCGCCTTGCTCATTTCGATGACGGCCATAGTGTTATTGCGCGCTTCAAAAGCTGGACAGCGATTCCGCTAATTCCCGGACAGCGTTTTCACAAAAGTCCGACAGTTCGTCGAGGTTGGTCCTCGGCAGCCTGGTTGCTGTAGGGCTGATTGATTTCGGTGTTCTCGGAGTCGGTCAAGAGGGCCGAGGCTTTTTTCTTCGGATGCTCTCGCCCTGAAGGGCGATGCGGTGTGCATTGTGCACGAGCGGTCGTGTATAGCGTCGGCGACCGTGCTGTCGTTAATAAGGTCGTGCCAGCTTGCCACGGGGACCTGGGCGGTGATCAGGGTGGATTTTCTCTGATAGCGCTCCTCGACGATTTTCGAAGAGGTGGAAGCGCTGCTGATCGGAGAGAGCATGGTTGCCGAAGTCGTCGTGGATGAGCCAAGTGGACACGGGTGAGCTTGTCGATGAGGCGGGGAAAGGAACCATCGATGCGTCGCTCTCGAACAGGATAACAGTGCGGCTTCGGAAAAGTCCGGACAGGCTTTCCGGTAATCTCAATGATGAGATCCGCGCCCGCCGTTCCAAAAAAAGGTTCGGCACGAAGCCCGCATTTTTTGCACTGGGCTTACGGCGTGCTGATCCACTGTTTCGTCATTACTATTCCCGAGCCTTGCAACCGAGCCGGAAGCGTCAGGCGAATGCAGGATTCCTGCGCTCGTAGAGCGTCCCAGCTTGGTCAGCACAACCTGACGATACGCGCCATCTTGGCGGCAAAGGCATTTGACGCAGCTGAATTGTCACGATCAGACGGCAGTTGGATCCTCATTGGATGGCCAGTGTTGCAAAAATCACAGGCTGGAGATCGGACTTGCGCCCTGGTGAATTTCCGCCACCGCATCGGGGTCGGTCTTCAACCCGGCAACTTCGACTTCCCAATTATAATAGAGACCGCGGCCGGGGCTTTGGCGGAGAGGGTCAGTCCTGGCGATGCCTCTCTCGAGCCGGCCTACATTGCAGCTGCCAGGCGGTTGGTTGAGCGCGGAGCCGTCGCGATAACCAGGGACTGCGGCTTCAGTATCTGGTGCCAGGCTGCACTGGCCACGTCTGTCAAACTTCCCGTGGCCATGTCGAGCCTGCTACTGGCGCCCACGCTCCTCCGGCAGCTTCCGGCCGGCGCAAAGCTCGCCGTCTGGCCGCAGACTCAAGACACTGCGGCGAAGAGCTGCTGGGCATGGATTCATCCGCAGGGGCAAGAGTAGCCATCGGCGGCATCGAAGGTAATACGCGGCCGGCTAGTGTTACCGAAATGGAGTCCCCGGGTTGCAGTCTGTGTCGCGACTTCGCGCCGCACATCCCAAGATTGACGCACTCCTATTTGAATGTACATTGTCCCCGATGGTGACGTCAGCAATCCGTCGTAGGACAGGACTGCCCATCTATGACGCCGCGCCCCTTTATCGAATGACATTCGCGTCCGTGGCTTGACCGCTTGGAGGCCGTCAGGTGCTTGAGCGCGGCAGTCTCAAGTTTTAAGGGGTGGCAGCGTGGAATCTGCTCCTCGCGAAAGAAGGAAGCCCCAGGCGACTTTCGATCGTATATGCCGCGGCTAGGACGGAGGTGTCGGAATAGCGCGCGCCGACCAGTTGTAGCCCGACGGGCAGCCCTTGATCATCCAGGCCCGATGGAATCGATGCTGCTGGTTGCTGGGTCAAGTTGAAAGGGTAGGTGAAGGGCGTCCAGTCCACCCACCCCTTGTAACTATCATCCGGCACATTTCGCCCGACGGGGAACGGCGCGATAGGCATCGTCGGTGTGACCAAGAGATCGTAATTTTCGTGGAACTTCGCCATCAGAGCGGAGAGCTCGAACCGCATCGCCTCAGCTTCCTGAAATTCGGTAAGGGTGATCTTCAGCCCGCGTTCGGCACCTTCCAGAAAGCCAGGATCTAGTAATTGTCTTTGCTGTTTGTTCATTCGTGACACAATACGGGCGGCGCCAGCGAACCAGAATGTAGAAAACACCTCCACCGGATCCGCAAATCCCGGATTGACTTCGGCCACCTCGGCCCCAAGAGCTCGAAGCTGGTCGATCGCATTATCGGTAACGTTTTGGATATCTCGCGCCACCTTGACATAGCCGAGGTTCCGACTGTAGCCGATCCGCAGGCCCCTGATGGTGGTCTTTGCTGGATCGGGGTCGAGACCTAGGTACGCCGGACCCGCATAGCCATCGCGAGCGTCCTTTCGTGCAATCACATTCATCATCAGGATCGCATCCGCAACGGTGCGGGTCACCGGCCCCAAATGAGACAGCGTTGTCATGGCGCTAGCTGGCCATTGCGGAACGATGCCGAAGGTTGGCTTGAAGCCGAAGGTCCCCGTGAAGCTCGCCGGTATCCGGATTGATCCCCCGCCGTCGCTACCCTGATGAAGAAAGCCAAGGTTGAGCGCAGCCGCAACTGCCGCCCCTCCCGACGACCCGCCTGGTGTCAGGTCAGGATTCCAGGGATTGCGGGTGATCCCGTAGACCGGGCTGTCTGTTACCCCTTTCCAGCCAAATTCTGGAGTGGTTGTCTTGCCCAGGATAACGCCACCGGTCTCACGGATACGGGCTGGAACAGGGGCGTCTTCAGTCCAGGGTCCCTCGGTGCTGCCGGACAATGAGCCACGTCTTGTCGGCCAGCCTCGTGTCAAGGTGAGGTCTTTGATGGTGGCCGGAATGCCATCTAGTACTCCGGCTGGTTCCCCCTTCATCCATCGACCCTCCGAGGCCCGGGCAGCAGACCTGGCCCCTTCGTGGTCGACGAGGCAAAATGCGTTCAGCGCCGGGTTGTTGGCGTCGATGCGGCTGAGACAGTCATCGACGACTTCAACAGGCGAGAGCTGCCGCCTTCGGTAGAGTTCCAGGCATTCGCACGCCGACAGACCCTCAAGAGATGTTGGCACGGATGAACGAGTTTTCATTTTACGAGGTCCGCTACATTCAAGCCTGGCATAAGACGGCAGTTATTCATTCGTTCTGCGGCCCTTGTCAGACCGATCATCAAGACGTCGGACGGGATCCCAACGTGTTCTCTACGAGCTTGATCCAGTACGATGTTCCATAAGGAATCGCCTCGTCGTTGAAATTGTAGG
Source organism: Mesorhizobium sp. M7A.F.Ca.US.005.03.1.1 (assembly GCF_003997975.1). Taxonomy (NCBI): domain Bacteria; kingdom Pseudomonadati; phylum Pseudomonadota; class Alphaproteobacteria; order Hyphomicrobiales; family Phyllobacteriaceae; genus Mesorhizobium; species Mesorhizobium sp. M7A.F.Ca.US.005.03.1.1. The sequence continues at coordinate 76,392 of NZ_RZRO01000005.1, read as the reverse complement.
CAGGGTGATGCAGGCCGGCGCTGTCACCGTTCCCGCACCAGACGAAAGCACCCGGCCGCGCCTGCGCCAGGAAGGAGAAATCTTCCCCCCCCATTACCGGTGGCGTCTCGAGCACATTGTTTTCACCGGCCACGCCCTTGGCCGCGCTTCTCGCAAGGTCGGTCTGCTGGACCTCATTGAAGAGAATTGCGTCGAAGCTCTGAAATTTAATATCTATCTTCGCGCCGGTTATCTGGGCGATGCCGGCGACCACTTCGCCCACCCGCTCCTTCACGAACTTGCGCACCTCCGGCTTTAGCGTCCGCATGGTGCCCACCAACTCCGCTGTTTGCGGAACGACGGGGACTAGTCTCTGCCCGGACTGGAACTGGTGGAACGAAATTCCTGCCGAGTCGACAGGGTCAATGTTCTGAGCCAGGATATGCTGCAGGGCCGTCACAAGCTGAGCGCCGACCAGAATCGGATCGATGCATTCATGAGGCCTTCCAGGGTGCCCCCCTCGCCCTTCAATGCTAATTTCTATGCTATCAGTTGCCGCCATCACTGGACCTTGCCGGATTCCGAAGACACCTACCGGCAAGCCCGGACGATTGTGCATTCCGTAGATGTGCTCGATGCCGAACCGCTCCATCAAACCGTCATCTAGCATGGCAACGGCGCCGGTACCGATCTCCTCGGCAGGTTGGAAGATCATGACCGCCGTTCCAGCGAAATTCCGAGTATCGGCAAGATAGCGCGCGGCACCCAACAGCATCGCGGTGTGGCCGTCATGCCCACACGCATGCATCAAGCCCTTGTTCTTGGACGCATAGGGCAGATCGGTCGCTTCGTTGATCGGCAGCGCATCCATGTCAGCGCGCAATCCGATAACCTTTGGGTTACCGTCGCTCACGACGCCGTTGCCCTTGATGACGCCAACGACGCCGGTTTTGCCGATGCCGGTCGCGACGGCGTCGCAGCCGAATTCGCGCAGGCGCTCGGCGACAAATGCCGAAGTACGGGGGATGTCGAAGCCCAGTTCGGGATGTGCATGGATGTCCCGGCGCCAAGCCACTATCTCGGGGAGAAACTCTGCGACGCTATTGAGAATTGCCACGGGGACTTTCCTTTCTTGCCGGTTGCAGGCGAATTTCACGCTTTGTCCTTGCGAGAGCCGGGAGACCCGTTTCCGCGCTGCCGGGAGCACAGCATCCTCTGTGCGACGTAGGCACCCCAGCTATTCCGCCGACTGAAGCCGCTCCAATTAGCCGGGGACCGACAATCCTGAATTCCGCTCCGCCCAGAATGTAGCAAGTGCCAAAGAGCTTGGTTGCGCGAAGGGCGCCTTGGTCCCGCAGAATATCATCGTTTTTTGGTCATTGGCGCATAACACCTGCAGGCTGAGAGGAGGTGCCCTGGTATATATGCGGGACCATTCAAAATAGGACAGCCGACATTCAGAAGTGCGGGACAACTGCGACCCGCGGAAGGCGCGTGGTGGTTGCCTGGGCGGGCTCTTTTGAAGGCTACTCTTCAGCAATTGGCAGAGCAAACGACGCCTTGATCCGATCCATTACAACGATTGTCTTGAACCCCTTTACTTCAAGATGTTCGTAAAAAAAACGACGGGTAAACGCCTCGTACTCGGCCATGTCCTGAGCAGAGACCGTAATAATAAAATCCGCTTCACCCGTAACGTAGTAAGCGTTCATGATCTCAGGCGTCCGCCGAATTGCCTGCTTGAAACGATCGATGATATCGGCGCGATCGCGCTCGAGAGTGATGGATACCAGCAGGAGCAGGGGCCGACCGACGGCTTCCGGTGAAACTATGGCAACGTCCGCTTCGATGACGCCAGCGTCTCGAAGTCGCTTTAATCTCCGCTGACAAGCGGTAGCCGATAGTCCGGCAAGTTCGCCCAATTCCTCTGTCGTAAGGCGATTGTTGCGCTGCACGACGTTGAGAATCTTCCGGTCAATTCGATCCAGATCCATTCACAATCTCTGCTCATGATGATATCGGCCAATGCCAAGGCCGCCAGTCCGTACGTCCAAAATGTAGCAAGTGCCAAACGCCCTCTCGGCGCTAAAGTCGGTCCAAGTCGCAGAAAATCGGCGTTTCTTTCGCCATCTGCGCACAATACCGGCATAGTATAACTATCTGAGGGGTGCCGCTGAATCGATGGGCGTTGCTGGTGAGCAGTTGCGGGCCAGCGCAAGAACGGCAGATTCGATCGGGTGGGGGCGATCCCCGGTCGAAAAGATCCTACCGATCTCGTTGCTCAGGCGCAGAAAACATGAGTTGCAGCACGCTCGCATCAGTTCGAGGCAAGCGTGTTAGGGAGCGACATCACCAAGGGTGTCGGCGTTGCAGCATAAATCGGAGACCATGAGAGTCAGGCTATGAACCGGCCCCGGCTTTCGGATGCCTTACGGCCCTCGCGCGTCGGCCGCGAGTGAACTATGATCCGCATGGGTGTGGGGCTGGAGGAGAAGGTCGTCGGCTCAGTCAGGCTAACGTCGCTCCAAGCACTGGTAAGAAGCCCTATCCGCGGTCTGAGAATTACCCAAATTGATCTCTCGTGAGGCAGTTGTTGCAGCTGCATTCCGTCGAGACGCTTCAGTGATCCGCGAGAATGGCTCGCGATCTCTGCGTGAATCGCGGTTTGGCGCAGGAATGCGGCGTGGGAGACCGAATGTTAGACCAAAGTCGGCACGAGCACCGTGTAAAATGGGCAGGTCAGCGCAGACCAGTCTGGCGGCATTCTTACCCTTGCCGGAACGATCGCCTGAACAAGGTAGCTCAACCGCCGTCCGCACTCCCAGGAGAGAAAGCCATATGCTTCCCTTGGACATCCTCCGAAAGGAGTTTCCAGCCACAGCAAACGCCATCTACATGGATGTCGCGAACCAGGGCCTCATATCAAGCACAACATTGGCTTCAATCGAGCCTCATTTGAACAATCGGCTGCATGGCCTAAACGACGAAGAAAGAATGCTCGAACACGTCGAGCGTACTCGCGCTAGGTTCGCACAATTTATCAATTCAGATCACGATGAAATTGCAATTACCAAGAATGCATCGGAAGGCATCAACATCATCGCTAATGCGATCGATTGGAGAGATGGAGACAACGTCGTTCTATGCCCAAAATTGGAACACGCAAATAATATCTTGCCATGGATTCAGATCAGAGACCGCTACAATGTCGAGTTGCGAGTCGTAGAGCCGGATAACGGCTCAATTCCCCCTGATGCATTCGTAAAGGCGATTGATTCTCATACCCGCGTTGTTGCCTTGGCGACGGTGACGATGGTTCCGGGGTTTCGGACCGTCATGGAGCAGATATCCGAAGCCTGTAGGCACTACGGTGCATTTCTTTTGGCGGACGCGACGCAATCTGTTGGGATACTCCACACCGACGTCAATCGACTTGGCGTAGACGGTGTAGCAGTGTCCACTGTGAAGGGTTTGATGGGTCTTTATGGATCGGGTTTTTTATATTGCCGTAAAGAATGGGCCGATCGGCTGAGCCCGGCCTATCTTGCGCGCTTCAGCGTAGATTTCGGAAACGCGCCAGAATCAGCTCCGGTACCTAGTTTTGTAAAGTTGCGCTCTGGCGCGCCCCGCTTTGATATCGGGCATTACAACTTCCCTGGCATGTTGGCTGCATATGCATCAATGGGCCAGCTACTTGATATCGGAACCGAGGCGATCGACCAGAGCGTTACCTCACTCGCAAAACGTATGGCCACTGGTCTCTTAGATATCGGGCTTCCGGTCTGCGGCGGGCCACCAGGCGCTCACACTGGAAGTATCGTAGCCGTTGGCGATTCCAGCGATCTTGTTGAAGGGCGCCCAGTCGACGCCCGCATTCGGTCGCTTCACGAGCATTTCACGAAGAACGGGGTAATCGTCTCAATACGCAGAGGCATGCTCCGGTTTTCCCTGCATCTTTACAACACCGCCGATGAAGTCGATCGCGTAATCAATCTGGCCAAGAGCTGGTCGAAGTAAGAGCGACACGGCTAGTTCATGCACACAGGAGAGTACATGTCGACCCAGAGCGCCGAGACTATCGGACTTCTCCAAGATCTTATAAAGATCGAGAGCATCAATCCATCGCTGTCGCCAAAAGGTAGTGGAGAGCAAGGTGTAGCCAAGTTCCTCGAGGGTTTTTGCAAGGAGCGGAAGCTGGCTTACGGGATACAGGAGGTGGCCGATGGTCGCTCGAATTTCCTGACCTGGGTACCTGGGAAAGAACCCGATAGGCGTATTCTATTCATTGCTCATATGGATACCGTTCCTATCGATAGGTGGGAATCAGATCCATTCTCGGGTGAGCAACGGGACGGGCGAATATATGGGCGAGGTAGCTGCGACACAAAAGGCTCACTTGCAGCTATGTTGATTGCGCTTAGCTCACTTGGTGAACGGCAGCCCCGGGCCACGGTTGTTGTGGCAGCCAGCATTGACGAAGAGTACCGCAAACTTGGCGCCCGCGCTATAGCCGATTCCGGTGTCGCTTATGAGGGTGCGGTAGTCGGTGAACCCACCGAATTAGAGCTCGTTGTAGCTCACATGGGTTCTGTCCGCTGGCAAATCGAGGTTCAGGGTGTACCGGCTCATACGTCGAAGCCTCATCTCGGAGTGAACGCGATCACGGGCATGGCCAAGGTGGTATTGGCACTTGATGAGCACCATCGATCCCTTGTGTCTCGGGCGCAGCACCCATTGGTAGGGTCATCACAGCTGACCGTGAGCCTCATCGAAGGAGGTTTGGAACTTACCACTGTACCGCCGGTATGCCGTATCTGGGTCGATCGGCGTCTCATACCCGGGGAGCGGCCGCAGGACGCGTTGGCGGAGGTAGAAAGCATACTGGAAGGCCTTCGCCAGGGCGAAGACAAGATCAATGTTCGGTCATTGCTTCCCGCATTGGAAGACCCGCCTCCAATCAGTTCCGGGTCGAGCAAAATTGCAGCAGTCGCAGGAGCGGCTTGTGCCCACGTCGCGGGGACCGGAGAGCAGAAGGGAGCCACCGGCGGCTCGGATGCAAATCAGCTGTCATTGGCTGGGATCCCGTGTGTGATTATCGGACCCGGGCGTACTGCCCAAGCCCATACGAACAACGAGTTCGTTGAAATCGATCAACTGACCAAGGCTGCTGATTTGTACCAGAGAATCATGCTCACATATTAGGAGTGGCCGGCCTGATGGGGGTGCTCAAACCCCGTCCATTGGGCCGCGGACGCCCCGGATGCTGCATGAGCGTGGCGGCCGCAACGTCCCGATCTTCGCTGGTCTCGTCGGCGCTTCCCACGTAGATCTTGCCGCCCGTGCTTGAAATTCTGTTGCGACAGGCAGAGTGCGTCTTCACCATAGGGAGGGCATGATCTTCCACCGGAGACGCAGAGCCACCGAAAATTTGGCGCTCATATGCGGATAACGTACGGCAAGTGCCTAGGAAATGCAGATTTTCCGCGACAAGAAGAAATCCTCGGGGAAAACAGCCTCTTGTGACGTGATACGAAGAGAAAGTATGCGGACAGGACGAATGCCTGATCCGTTCGAGGAATGCCTGTTTTGAAGGACTCGACGAGATGAAATATGAGAAGCCATTTCCGCCCGAGGAGTTTCGGCGTCGTGTTCATGACGTGAAGCAGCGGATGGAGCGAGCGGGGCTGGACTTGCTGATCTGCCAGGATCCCGCGAATATGTATTGGCTTACCGGCTTTGACGGCTATTCGTTCTACGTGCCTCAGGTGGTCTTAGTGCATCTCCAGTCGGACATGCCCCTCTGGTTCGGACGTTTCGTCGATGTAAATTCCGCTTATATAACGACGGATCTGCCTAGAGAAAATATAAGCTCATTTTCCGATCATAGACTTCAACATCCAGAATTACATCCATTTGACGATCTTTGCGAGCTTATCAATTCGCGCGGCTGGGGATCTGATCGAATCGGTGTCGAGCTTAACGCCCACTTCTATACTGCCCGAGCACATCAACATCTCGTCAAAGGCCTTCCGAATGCAAAATTCTCTGATAGCCGCGAATTAGTCAATTGGGCACGGCTTATAAAATCTGACCTTGAACTAGTCTACATGAGAGAAGCGGGCCACCTTGCAACGCATACGATGCAGACGGCAATCGCTAACCTAAGGCCTGGAGTGCCGCAACATGAGGTCGTCGCGGAGGTGTACCGGGCCCAGACACGAGGGGTGGACGGTAAATATGGCGACTCTAGCGGTCCTCCTCTTATCCAGACTAGCGAACAAACGAACGCTCCGCACCTCAGTTGGACCGAGGAGCCCTTGCCGACCTCTGGCCTGGTTCTCATGGAGTTCGGCGCCACCCGACGCCGCTACTGTGCGCCGCTGTGCCGCACCGTCCACATCGGAAAGCCACCCGCAGAGGTCTCGCGTCTTGCTGAGGTTATAGTGGAAGGCGGGGATGCTGTGCTCGAGATGGCAAAGCCTGGTACCGTCGTTGAGGAGCTTAATGCGGTGTGGCAAGATATCCTCAAGCGGAACGGGTATATCAAGATAGGCCGCTCCGGCTATTCAATCGGACTCAACTTCCCGCCGGAATGGGGCGAACGCACGGTTAGTATTCGCGCGGGCGACAAGACCATCCTACAACCAGGAATGTGCTTCCATTTTCAGTCGGGGGTTAGGCTCGAAGGGTTCGGCGCCGCCATCTCTGAATCATTTATTGTAACCGAAAGGGGCGGTGAGCGATTGGCAGATGTTGATCGCCGCTTGATCGTCGTGGACTAGGTGATTTGGATGTGACCCAAATCGTTTTGCGATCTCACTGGGTCCGTTCGAAGCCGGTTGAAATTTGTTTCTGCGGCGAGCGGATGAACGGATCTAGCTTAAGGACGGCGCTGTCTGAGAGGTGCGGCATGCCCAACCTCTGGGACAGGAGAATCTCGCCTAGCACATGAGTTCTCTGCATCAGCGGAGATTAAGATCCGTAGGCCGAAATGAGCCACCTGTGACGCGAGCGCGGCGTGAACGTTGCCCCATTCTACAAATGCGCGGATGACGCAAGAGGACTTAGCTTTTGAGGAGCATTGAGGACGAGTTTACGCGCGCCTGAAGCGGGCTCTTGCCAACCCTGCGCGCCGGTGGGAACGCGAGTATGGTCCGCCCCGTCCGTGCAACACGTCGCGACATCAGCACACGTTGTTCCCGATAGATGGCTCGGCAGCGAAGCTCGCCTTTTGCCCGGGGCTCGCTTCATCCTTTTCTGCTGTTTCGTGCGACTTCACCACTTCACCAAGTGAATGTCTGGGTTATCGCGGGGACCTCAATTTCGGGACCCCAAGACCTCCTTCCGAATGAAGTCGTCCGCGATGCCATCGTGTCTGAAGCGGTCGCGGTCACCCTGCACAGTGCCGGACGAAAGTAGCCTTGCGGCGAGTTCCGTCTAAGATTCGAGGCGGTTGCGCCTGCGTCAGTGCGCCTGATCGGTGTCGGTCGAGAACTTAATGCCACGAGGCCAGATCGGGAACTCGGGATCGGGAGATCGGCGCTGGAACCAACTACTTTCCGCGCCGCCGGCGACCAGCGCGACCTTCGCTCGCGGTCGCTAAGCCTCCTGGCAAGTGAAGTTGTGAGCCGTGTCCAATTCTACGCGAATTGGCTGCTGTTTGCAGGAATGCAGCTAAAGGGGCATCAACTGCGCTGCCGATCGGCGCTGTGGCAGCAATAACCTAAAGGCATCAGCATACCATTGGAGTCTTAGATGAGGGGTACGTCAATCACGGCATTACGCAGGCTCAAACGGCCAGACCTTTTGCGTGGTGATGCGTATCTGAACGGCGCCTGGCTCTCCAAATCAGATACTCTTGCCGTGTTTGATCCTGCCAGCGGTGACGAGATCGCTCAAGTTGCGGCTTGCGCAGACGCCGACGTTGACGACGCGGTCCATTGCGCAAGAGCAGCGTTCCTCAAGTGGCGCGACATGCTTCCGTTACAGCGTGGTGCATATCTGCGGAAATGGGCGGCAGGCATGCGGGAGAGCGCCGAAGACCTGGCTGTCATCATAACGGCCGAGCAAGGAAAACCGATTGCTGAAGCCCGCGGCGAAGTTTCATACGCTGCCGGCTTTTTAGATTGGTTTGCAGGGGAAGGGGAGCGGGCTTACGGCGAAACGATTCCCAGCCATCTCCCCGCAAGCAGGCTGGCCGTGCATTTGCAGCCGATCGGGGTGACTGTCGCCATTACGCCATGGAACTTCCCAGCGGCAATGATCACCAGAAAGGCTGGAGCTGCACTGGCCGCTGGCTGCACAATGATTGTAAAGCCGGCACCCGAAACGCCACTGTCGGCCCTCGCGCTTGCCCGCCTTGCCGGGGATGCTGGCATTCCGCCCGGCGTGTTTCAGGTGATCACGGGCGAAGCTCCGCCACTTGCCAAACGGCTGTTGTTGCATACCCACGTGCGTGCGTTCTCTTTTACGGGCTCCACCGAGGTCGGCAGAATCCTTCTCGAGCAATCCGCGAAGACAGTGAAGAAAGTCTCGCTCGAACTTGGCGGCAATGCTCCTTTCATCCTTTTCGGCGATGCGCCGATCAACGCTGCGGTCGCCGGTTGCATGGCAGCCAAGTTCGCGACATCCGGTCAGGACTGTCTCGCGGCAAACCGGATTTATGTGCAGCGAGAGATTTACGAGCATTTTACGGAAAAATTTGCCGAGGCCACCAGTAAACTAAAGGTCGGGCACGGATTGGAGCCAGGTGTCGACATCGGTCCGATGACAAAGACGTCTGGTGCTGACAAATGCAGGCACCAGGTTTCTGAGGCTCTAGCAGCCGGGGCTCGAATGGTAGCAGGCGCACAGCACAATTCGCTTGGCGGGAACTTCGTCACGCCGGCCGTGCTTGCTAATGTGACCGATGACATGGTGATTGCGAAGGACGAAACGTTTGGACCTGTCGCTGCAATCCTGCCCTTCGACGACGAACGGGAGGTGGTCGCGCGAGCCAACAATTCCGAGATGGGACTTGCGGCCTACGTCTATACCCAAGATCTCAACCGAGCCATGCGGCTCTCCGACCGGCTCGAATATGGCATGGTTGCCGTGAATACTCCAAAATTTACGGGGCCGGGCATTCCGTTCGGCGGCTGGAAACAATCCGGCCTTGGTCGCGAGGGCTCAAGGCACGGTCTTATCGAATATCTCGAACCCAAATACCTCTGCATCGGCAACATCGCGGCCTGAAAGGAAGCATTCAATGACCATCAACATCAAAGAGATCACCGAAAAGGACCGCAACTCGGTCTTGCATCCTTTCACTCAGCTTAAAGATTTCGCCACTGGCAAGCTCGGCGACCCAACGATCGTGGTGACAGGGAAGGGGATCCGCATCCAGGACGCGCATGGCAACCAATTTATCGATGGCTTTGCCGGCCTATACTGCGTCAATGTCGGGTATGGCCGCACGGAAGTCGCCGATGCGATCTCGCGTCAGGCCTATCGCTTGGCGTATTACCACTCCTATGCGGCGCACACGACCGACGAGCTTGCGATCCTCTCCGATCGCCTTGTGAAGATGGCGCCGGGCAAGATGAGCAAGGTGTTCTATGGCATGTCCGGCTCGGATGCGAACGAGACCCAGGCCAAGCTTGTTTGGTACTACAACAACCTGCGTGGCAAGCCGACCAAAAAGAAGATCATCTCCCGTGAACGCGGCTATCACGGCTGCAGCGTCGTGTCGGGCTCGATGACGGGCATGAGCTTTTATCACGACCACATGGACCTGCCACTTCCGCAGATTGTTCACACGGGTGTTCCACATCATTACTGGGGCGCAACCCCGGGCGAAACCGAGCGCGAATTCTCCGCTCGCCGCGCCGCCGAGCTTGATCAGTTGATCGAGCGGCTCGGCCCGGACAACGTCGGCGCCTTCATTGGCGAGCCCGTCCTCGGCACAGGTGGTATCACGCCTCCGCCGGAAGGCTATTGGGAAGCGGTACAGACGGTCCTCAAAAAACATGATGTGCTGCTGATTGCCGATGAAGTGATCACAGGGTTCGGCCGCACCGGTTCCATGTTCGGCTCACAGCACTATGGCATCGAGCCAGACCTCATCACGATCGCTAAAGGTTTGACGTCGGCCTACTTCCCGCTTTCAGCGGCAATCGTCGGTGAGAAGGTGTATAAAGTCCTGGAGGATGGAGCCGACAAGGTCGGGGCATTCTCGCACGGCTACACCTACTCTGGTCATCCGATCGGCGCCGCCGCGGCCAACGCGGTCCTCGATATTGTCGAGAAAGAAGACCTCCCCGGCAATGCGCGTGACGTCGGCGCGTTTTTCCAGGCGCAGTTGCAGGAGAGGTTCGCGCAGTTGCCGATCGTCGGCGAAGTGCGGGGCGTCGGTCTTATGGGCGCAATCGAGTTCGTTGCCGATCGCGACAATCGGAAGCGTTTCGATCCGGCGCTCAAGGTAGGTGCGCGAATCTCGAAGGCCGCCCGTGACCGTGGTCTTATCGCTCGGGCCATGCCGCACGGGGACATTTTGGGCTTTGCTCCGCCGCTGGTTACAACCAAAGCTGAGGCGGAGGAGATTGTTGCAATCGCAGAAAGCGCCGTGCGCTCGGTTATGGATGAGCTTGTTCGCGAGAGTGAGAAAATCTGAATGAGTTGGGCCATCTTGTCGTAATCAAGGCGCAAACTCAAGCGACGGCCTGATCGGCTTGCGGGGCTGCCAGCTGAGCTGGTGCCGCGTTCCGCTCATTGAGTTTTCGGCGGAATTCAATGCAGACACTGCTCAGGAGGAACTGGTGGCCAATTCGACCGCACTCAATCCCTGGGAATGGCCTGAAAGCCATTGGCGGCGGCGCATCAACAAAGTCAGAGCGGGCAAGGCACTAAGACCAATGTGGCCCGGCGGTAAACGCTGTGCCTTCGCCATCTCGTTCGACGTCGATCATGAGTCGAACGAATTGCGCAGGGGAGGGCGATCGCTAAGCAGATTATCCTGGGGTCAGTACGGGAGCCGACGAGGGATGCCTCGGGCTTTGGAACTCTTGAGAAAGTACGACGTTCCGGCGAGTTTTTTCGTTCCCGCTGTGATCGCTCAGTTGTATCCAGACGAGCAACGCGCAGTTGTCGATGAAGGCCATGAAATTGGCATGCACGGCTGGATACACGAGCTAAACTCGGAACTGAGCGCAGAGAGCGAGCGCTCTTTAATGATGAGGAGTGCCGACACTCTTGAAAAAATCACTTCCAAACGCCCGACGGGAATTCGAACGCCTTCCTGGGATTTTTCCGACGCAACTCTACGGATCATACGTGAAACCGGATTGACATACGACTCATCCCTTATGGCCGATGATAGTTGCTATGAGCTGCTGGAAGACGAGGAACCCACGGGAGTGATTGAAATACCGGTCGAATGGATTCGAGACGATGCCACTTATCTTTGGATGAGTCCCGATGGGTCTTCACGGCCAGATTTATCAGTCGACGACGTGCTTTCTGTATTTATTCGGGAGTTCGAAGGGGCCTATCAAGATGCCGATTTATTTCAGCTGACTCTGCATCCACACGTCATTGGATATCGCTCACGGATCTGGATCGTAGAAGAATTAATTCGACGCGCCAAAGCAAAGGGTGACGTTTGGTTCGCCACACATCATCAGGTCGCCGAGCGTGCGTCCTCATGTCTCTGAAAACTCTCAGACAGGAACGCCGGTAGAGTGCGGTGTTCTTGGGGCGGCGCAAGCCGTCCTGCGCCTCGACCGTTGCGGCGGTCACCAATGGATTTGGAATGACGCGGATCATCCGCTGTCCGGTATTCGCTTTCAGAGCGGGTACAGTGGGAGTTCTTATCTTGGAGGAGGACTACAATCTTGATTGACACGACCTTTGCCGGAAAAACGGTGCTGATTACCGGCGGGTGGCGCGCTTGGCCCGGCCAGTGCCAAACTGCTGGCGGCGGGTGGAGCGGATTTGGTGTTGGCTGACCTGTCGCAAGAGGCTCTGGACCAAACTCTGGCCGCCTGTCCTGGTGCCCGTTGAGTTGTCTGCGACGTGACCGATCCGGCGATGCTGGAAGGGCTGGTCGACCTCGCCCGCGAGAGCTTTGGCCGGCCGGTTGAGGGCTTGGTCGCGGCCGCTGGCATTACGGTGCGATGAAGCGGCTGATAGACGTGAAGGGTACGAAGCCATGTTCAGCTTCAACGTCGGGGCCATTTGGCGAATCTGCAAGCTGCATCCCGCAGATGCGCGAGCTTGGCCGCGGATCGGTGGTGCTCTTCAGCTCGACTGCTGGTCTGCAGGCCTCGAAGGACGTGCCGATCTATTCGGTGACCAAGGCGGCGGTTGTGATGATGACTCGCACGCTGGCGCTGAACCACGCGGCAGAAATATCCGCGCAAACTGTGTCTGCCCCGGAACCATCGCCAGCCGTTGGCCGAGGCCGGCGTCGCCTTCGCCCGGGGAGAAGCGGCACAGGTCGAGCGCCGGACGAAGATCATCGCTGCGCATCCGATGGGCCGAATGGGGTTGCCGTCCGAGGTGGCGACAGCTGTCGGCTATCTGCTGGACGATGCGGCGGGCTTCACCATCGGCGCCGCGCTTACGGTCGACGGAGGCAGCCTTGCCTAAGCTCCGGTCAGAAACACTGTCGTCGTCACCGGCGCGGCGCGCGGGATCGGTGCCGCAACAGCGGCGTGGCTTGGCTCGGAAGAGGCGTGGGTGTTGCTAGTGGATGTTCTGGATAAAGTGCACGACACAGCTGCGGGCCTTGGCCAGACGGCGCTCGTCTGCGATCTGGCCATGCCCGACGCCGCAGGGCGGGTTCTGGCCGCCTTGGATGCCGCAAGGATCGAGACGCTCGACGTCCTCGTGAACAATGCCGGCATTGGCGGTTCGAAGTCGCTCGCCGATACTGACGATGCCTTTTGTTCCCGCTGATCGATATCAACTTGCGTGCAGTCATCAGCCTGACCCGCGAGTTGCGGCCGCGGATGCGCCAGCCGGGCGGGCGGATCATTAATGTCAGCTCGATCCTCGGGCTTACGGGCTATCCCGGAACGGTAGGCTATTCGGTGGCCAAGGCCGGGATCGCGTATCTCACGCTCCAGCAGGCCGGCGAGCAGGGCCTGTAGGGTATAACCGTGAATGCGGTGGCGCCCGGCGTGGTCCCCACCGACATGACTCGAGCGCTGCACGTACGCAGCTACCAACGCCTGATGGTCGCGCCAATCCGCTCGAGCGCGTCTCCTCGCCGGAGGAGCAGGCGGCGGTGATCGCCTTCCTGCTTCGGACGACGCGTTCTACGTCTCGGGCGCAGTGATCCCCGTCGACGGCGGCTCCCGCCTGTCACAGTAGAGAAGAATAGCGCAATTTAAGCCTATACACAGGATGGCCCTGCAATTCCCGGATGCAGACCGACTCTGCCGGTAACCGGTTCCGGTGGTCGATCCTGTTAGCGGCGCCATTACCCGGCGCACATTTGATCGCGGTGGTGGGCAAGTTGAATTTACCCTTCGCGCGCTTCCCAGCGATCAATATGGCAGTGTCGTACTGCTCGGTCATTGTCGCAACGGTCGCGTTCAGCGTCGGCGCGAACCACAGCGCCTTGGCCACACCAGGTTGTAGCAGACGGATCGCCTCAGTGACCCGCCGAAGAAGCTGAGGCCGTCAATCCAGTCGGGCAGCTTTTGAGTCAGAGTTGGCAAAGGCTGCTCGAACTGAACGACTGTTGAGGAAAGCCTTTGCAGGCGCGGCGGGCGCGAGCACCGCGGGGAGCCGCAAAAAGGCACGCGGAGAGCTCTGCTGAGGCTGCAGTCAACTCAGCGTCCTTGGGAGCATATTGAAGTAGTATTTGCCCATCTCTCCCTGTTATGGCGATTTGAGAAGCAAAAAGCCCGTTCAGCGTTTAGCTTGGAGAATGTGCCCACTGCACTGCTCGCCCGCGAATCACCGATATTATGCAGATTTAGGAGCTCGACGCCGATCTCCTGCATTTGTTGGCGAGGATTGCTGGAAGAGTACCCATTCAATGCACTAAAATCCTGGAGTGGTCTGATCCTCATATTGTAAGTGTAGGCTGGCCTGATGCGGCTGGTTCCAAGTCTTCACAAAGGTTCCAACTACGCCTCCTCCCAAGGCGCATCGGCCCGGCAGCGAGTTCAATCTCCTGCCGGGCGTTGTAACTATTTGCGCACATTGGCCGATTCGGACCTTCAACGGGTTGGGCGGCTGCTGGCTGTCGGAGCAATGTAAAACTGGCTCATAGGCAAGAGTTAGATTGATGAGCAGTCTTGCGGACCAAGTCGCCGATCCAAATTCGCCAGGAGCATTTGCGCCCCTCAGAAATCCGAGCTTTCGTTCAATCTGGTTCGCCACGCAGGTCAGCTCGCTCGGCTGGTTGATGCAGACTGTTGCCATCAGCTGGCTGATGGCTACGATTTCGACTTCCGATCTGATGGTCGCGCTGGTTCAGGCTTCTTCAAACCTGCCAGCGTTCATCTTATCCGTCTTCGCCGGGGCCTTGGCTGATAATTTCAGCCGGCGCCGGGTCATGTTCGCCGGCCGGTGCCTTATGGTATTGGCATCTGCGATGCTGACGGCTTTTGTGGTGCTGGGCTTTGTCGATCCGTGGATGATCCTCGGCTTCAGCTTCTTGATCGCATGCGGCGGCGCTCTCCACGATCCAGCCTGGCAGGCCTCGGTTGGCGATATGGTGAACCGACGCGACGTTCCCGCCGCCGTCACGCTCCTCTCCGTTGGCTTCAACACTGTTCGGACCGTAGGCCCGGCGCTCGGTGGCATAGTAGTTGCCTCTTTTGGGCTGATGACGGCTTTCGCCGTAACCAGTCTTACCTATCTGGTCCCTTTGGTAACCATATGGCGCTGCAAGTGGATGGTTCGCTCATCACCTCTCCCACGTGAGTCGATGAGGACGGCGATCTATGACGGGCTACGCTTCACGGCGATGTCGTCGGAGATTAAGACGGCGATCACTCGCGGAACCCTCTTTGGTCTGGCGAGCATCGCCATTCTCGCGCTGCTGCCGCTGGTTGTCCGCGACCAGCTGGGAGGCGGACCGCTCGCCTATGGCACGCTCATGGCCGGATTCGGGACAGGCGCCGTCTTCGCCGGCATCTCGAACAGCGTGTTCAGACGGAGCTTGTCACAAGAGCGGCTGATGACGCTCGCATGCGTCGCCTGCGCGGCATGCTCCCTTTCGCTTGCGCTGACTTCTTCGATTGCAGTGGCGGCAATTGCACTCGCCATGGGTGGCGCGGGCTGGGTCACCGCCTGGTCCGGGGTCGGCGTGACCGTGCAACTGGCAAGCCCGCGCTGGGTCGTGGGGCGCACCATCTCGATTTACTATGCATTGATCGATGGCGGCATCGCAGCGGGCAGTTGGGTGTGGGGCACGGTGGCCCAGAACCATTCACTGACCTTGGCACTGGAGGGCTCCGCTGGAGCCCTTCTGCTGGTCGCCGCCACGGGCCTCCTGTTTCCCCTTCGCGAGCGCCGCGAATCCGATCCAGATGCTTTGGAGGACTTCGACGCACCGGCAGTCGCCCTCAATCTCAAGCCAAGAAGCGGTCCCATCGTGGTCAAAGTCGAGTACCTAGTGCCCGAGGAAAATCGCGAAGCATTCCTGGAACTCATGCGGGCGCGCCGGCATGTGCACAGTCGCGTCGGCGCTCGTCATTGGACTCTCCAGCGCAACCTTCAGGAGCCTATGCAATGGATAGAGACATTCCGCACGCCGACCTGGACCGACTACCTTCGCCTGAACCATCGTCTCACGGAAGCAGACAAGGAATTGGGTAAACAAGTGCTGAAATTGCATGCAGGACAGCTTCCGCCTAAAATCATGCTTTTTATCGAGCGACCAACAAGCTCGGCCCTAAAGTCCGATGAATCAGCACGTTATTTTCTCCGACACTGACTCTTCGAGGTTAACCCCTTGTATCTGCACGCAGAGGACTTTGTGCGATGGAAGCGACTGAGCCTCGAACCGGATGGCCATCCGGTTCGAAGCAAGGCGAAGTCGCCCGACACCCCTCCGGCCACAACCGTGGGTGAGCCTGGGATCTTCGCCTTCGTCACGTACGACCGAATAGTCGCTTGGCTCCAATCGCACGCACAAGGCAGGTTACCGTGAACAAGACTATCTGTGGAGTGGATGTTTCGAAAGACTGGCTCGATACCCATGTCGTGCCGAGCGGAGCGGCGGGCCGCTTTCGCAACGATGCGGCAGGCATAGCCGAGCTTGCTGCCTGGTGTTAGGTCAATGGTGTCGAGCTCGTCGTCATGGAGGCCAGTGGCGGCTACGAACGGCTTCCCTTCCTGCTGTCGTGGGAGTTGGGAGTAGCCTGCGGCATGGCCAATGCGAGGAGCGTACGCTGATTCGCCGAGGCGATGGGCTTCCTGGAGAAGACCGACAGGATCGACGCCGCCGTCATCGCCCGCTATAGCGAGGTCAAACGGCTGCAGCCGACGCTGCCGCCGAGCGCGGCCCAGCAGCGGCTCAAGGCGCTGGTCGCCCGGCTTTCCCAGGTAACCGCCGATCTCACCGTCCAGAAGCAGCGCAAGAGCGCTGCCACTGATGCCGATACCATTGCCTGCGTATTCCGATGAAGCCGGCCACCGATTCCGATTTGAAGCCGGCCAGTCATTCCGATTTCATTCCGGCCAGCATTCCGATTTGAAGGCGGCCATTTTTCGGTCTGATCCTGGGTCTCGTTGATGTTTGGGTTGGGTTTTGTTTCAGGTCAAGCTGACGGATAAGCCCGAAAGCGGCACCATGCAAGAATACAATAGGTCCACCGGTTCCATTCTCGCAATACAAAGTCGCGACGGCCCCAATCAATATGCAATGTTCGGTGATCATTGTTTCCTCAGCAAAAGCGAGCCAGATCGGTCTGCATTATGCATATGGGAAGCGAGGCTTCTGGTATTTACTTCATAAGCGTAGCAGCGTCTACAGGCCTTTTGCGCCAATTGCCCCCTAGCCGAACGCAGGAATTCGGCGTAGGCGCCCCAGTTCTTCAACCGCGAATTTGCAGGAAATTCCTAAACAAGCGCGGTGACCGTCTAGTGCATCAAGTTACGCGCGGAGCATCCTCCCCAATGCCTGCATCTGCGGCCTTCTAATCCGATCAATGTGGTCGCAAGCGGGGTGCGACCCGAAGCGCGCAATCACCATCTCCGCCTTTGGCGCTATGTACAGGTTCTGGCCGTAAAGGCCCCGACCTTCAATAGCATCAAGCTCGTCGTGTGATACCCACCATTGGCTTCGGTATGTATAGCCGAATGGGAGGTCCGGCTTGGCGGGGTGGTCGAGATCTTGAAGGTCGTAGACAACACTCGCGGGAACCAGTTGCTTGCCATTACACGAGCCTTCACATCGCATCAGCTCGCCGAAACGCGCCAAGTCGCGCAACGTCACATTGAGTCCGCTATGCGCCCTCGGCATACCGTTTGTCGGGTCGATCTCGACATAGGCGTCTTCTTCGCAGCCCAGTGGCAACCATAAGCGCTCCTCCAACAGTTGTGCGAACGACCGGCCCGTTGCGCGCGACATAACCCAAGCCATAACATTGGTATCGACGCCTTTGTAGACAAATTTGCCGTGCGCCCCTTCCTTTCGTATGGTACGCAGGTATTCGCATCTATATGACTTGTCTACACTTGTGTAATCTTCAGTAAAAGCAACGTTAGTTTGCATGTCCATGACTTGGCGGAGCGTTGCATCTTCCCACCCTGTACCTCGTAATTCCGGCACAAACTGCGATATTGTCTTCCTGTCGTCGAGAATGCCCTCATGCACCAACGCCGCGGCTAGGGTGCCCGCATACGATTTGGTGATTGACTGACACGAATGTTGTACGTGCGGCGCGAGTGCGCCGAAGTATCGTTCGTATATGATCCGCCCCCGATGCAGGACCAAAATGCCGTCGGTGTAGGTGTCGAATAGCGCCTCCTCGAACCGGTTGGTGCGGTCGTCCATGTCGACGAACGTGAGCCCATCGATTTCGGTAGACCTGTTGCTGCACTCAAGCTGCGACGGTCCGCCCCGCCCTCGCCACACTTGGACTGTGGGCCGCAGCTCACGCATATGCGATAGCGACCAGCGAAGCTGAGGAAAGGTCCAAACAGTTTCATTCTCGAATGTTACACGCTTGTCTGGCGGCGGCGGCGCACCGCGCATCCAGCCAAATTCGCGAGGATCCGATGCACGGCCGTCCAGGTATTGCTGTCCGTCGAATTCGAGTACGCTCTCCGACGCGTTACCGACGGTTTGCCGTTGTTTGAATTCTGTCATACATGGGATCCAATTTCATGCCTAGGCGCCCCCGGCGCCAGCTGGCTATCGAGAGTTGCGACCCAACCTCGGGAGTTCGGACTGGACTAAATCACAACATGTTATGATCATAGCAGCGGCAGGCGCGCATTCTATGCGAAATGTCCTCGACAACGCAGCAAATCAGCGTTGTATTGCGGCCGGCGCATACTTGCGGCCCCGCTCTCGCGTGGCAAGTAGGACCTAACTTGCCGAACGCTTCCAGCTACAAGAGGCATGAGCCATCATGCGCAGTATGCCGAGTACATCTCGATTAAACCGGGTCCGAACGGGTTGACAATTGTAACGCGTCTCCGCTGTCCGAGCTACGATGAGTCAAAAATTCTCTGGTCTATCAACGATGTTGACCCAGAGGGATACGTGCGAACTCGCAAGGCAAGAAATCGCGAAATGGCATGGGCGACTCTGCATGTTGGCGACGCGATAGTGGATAACGCCGTCGCCTTCGTAGGTGGGCTCGGCTTGAGTCGTCGCATGCGACGTCTCGAAGCAACCGCCCTGGTCAATAGCGACGTCGACCAGCTCCGAGCCCTTCTTCATGCCGGACATCATTTCGCGGGTGACGAGCTTTGGCGCGGCAGCACCGGCGATCAGCACGGCCCCGACCACGATGTCGGCAGAGAAGCATTCTTCCTCGAGCGCCCCGACGGTTGAGTAGCGGGTGCGCACACGGCCGGCGAAGAGGTCGTCGAGATTAGGGAGGTCGAGATTAGGGAGGTCGAGATTAGGGAGAGAGAGGGGCTTGGACCGCAGTTCCCACGTGACCAGAGTCAGCCCTGCAAGGTGTAATTCAACGCGCCAGTCCAGTTTAGATCCTTCCAAACAAGACGTCTTGTGGCGATGCAATCTGCAGCCTTCGGAGTCCAGCGAGTTGGCGAGTTCGCCGACCTCTCTGAGGCCAGGGTATCCGTGCTTTGTGAAATCGCCAGAGCGATCCGGCGAAAGCCAAGGGTAGTTCGCAGGAAACCTGCATCATCGAACTCGATTTCGCTGAATGCCAACAATGCAGAGCGATAAGGTGTCGTTCGTTAAATGACGGACCGGGATGGGTCCAATCAGCAGGGAGCAATGGCGCACCGCTAAGACACTCCTCTCGGTGGCGACGAAGGTAGCTTTCAAGAAAATAAGAACGAGAAAAAAGGGAACTATAGATGAACAATCATGTAACGACGGTCGTAGTTGCAGTCTCCATGGCGGTTGCGTCGATGTCTTTGTCAGCCAAGGCTTGCGCCGGCGAAGTCCTTGATCGTGTGCTCGCGGCACAGACATTGACGGTAGCGGTCGGGTCCGACTGGGGAGCCTTGTCTCACTTGAACGACCAACATGAACTCGACGGTGATGATGTAGAGGTCGCGAAGGGCATTGCGGACTACTTGGGCGTGAAGATCAAATTCGTGACCCCGGGCTGGGATATCATTCAGGCAGGCCAGTGGGGGGGGCGTTGGGACATGGCCATGGGTCAAATGACGCCGACCAACGATCGCGCCAAAAAATTCGCCTTCCCGGCCATGTACTTCTACGAAGGCGAAGTCGCTGTCGTTCACAAGGATAGCAAAGCGACGAAGCCTTCCGACCTGGAGGGCAAGATCGTCGGCGTCCGAGCGGGAACTCTTGGCGATTTGTATGCCAATCACAAGCTCACACCGGCATGGATCGGCGCTAAGCCAATACAATATCAATTTACAGCGGGCCAAGTGAAGGCTTATCCAAGTGCTAACTCTCTTACGCTTGACGACCTGCGCCTCGGCGATGGTGTTCGTCTCGATGGCGTCATTACTGAAGGAACGACGGCGGCTGCGGCAATCAAATCTGGCTATCCATTGAAGGTTATTGGCGATCCCTTATTCTACGCCCCGGGCGCTGTCACAATCGAGCGTGGCGATAAGGAGTTTATCGACAAGGTCGCTGCCGCGGTCAAGAAGATGAAGGATGACGGCACTCTTGCTAAACTCTCGGTCAAGTGGTTCGGGGGGGATTTCAGCGTCGATAAATAACATGACACAATCGTGGGCGTCCCCTTCCCGGGGGCGCCTCTTCTTAGGAAGAAAATGCTTATGCTTTACCACGATACAGTTGAATCTGAGGTGCTCGTCCACAAGCCATGGTTTATCGGCTGCATATTTGCAATTGTGCTCGCGGTTTTTCTTATCTTCAACGTAGCGGGCACCACGATGGGCGAACTCCTACGGCCCGTGATTGGCGATCACGCACAAGTGAAGTTTTACAGTCGCATTGCGATCGCTTTTGTAATTGCCGCAATGTTCTGCCTCAACCTCGTGCTGATTGGTTTTGTCCCGCTCAAAATCCAAATCGGGATCGTATGGTTTGAGTTGGTGCTACTGTTCCTTTCGCTCTTCGCGGCATTTGACTTAAGCATGCCATTTATTTGGGCAAACCTGCCATTTCTAATTACGCAGGGGGTAGTTACTACAGTTTACGTATCAGCGATGTCACTGCTATTTGCGTCGGCTATCGCAATAATCGGCGCGATTGCGAAACTGTCAAGCAACGGCATGGCTTACGCGATAGTCAGCTTCTACACTTCATGCTTCCGGGGTCTGCCGCTTCTCATGCAGGTTTATCTGATCTACATGGGCTTGCCCCAGGTAGGTTACGTTATTAATGCCGTGCCTGCAGGCGTGTTGGCGCTTTCGCTATGCAGTGGTGCCTACATGACGGAGATCTTCCGTTCGGGCATAGCCAGCATCGATCGCGGCCAGTGGGAGGCATCCCGGTCATTAGGTTTCGGCTTTGCGCTCACAATGCGCAGAATCATTCTGCCGCAAGCGCTTCCGGTTATCATTCCCCCGATGGGAAACACGTTCATCTCAATGCTCAAAGACAGCTCTCTCGTTTCGGTTCTTGGCGTTTGGGAGCTGACGTATCTAGCTCACTCACTCGGCCAGCCAACCTTCCATACTATGGAGATGCTAGTAACAGCGGCAATGATTTATTGGATTTTATCCGCCTGCCTGGAACTGGTCCAATCCCGGATCGAGGACCATTTTGCCAGAAGTAAGAAGCGATGATCGTGAATTCATTGGTCAAGCTAAAAAAGACGTCTAAGTTGGTTCGGCCATTTTCAAGGCACTTACAGATGCGCCAATGAACAAGAGAGATGCAATATTGAGCGACGAAGTCATCGAAGCTAAGAATGTATCCAAATGGTATGGTGCCTTCAGAGCACTAACTGACATCAACCTAACCGTCCGCAAGGGCGAACGTATCGTCATCTGTGGGCCCTCAGGCTCGGGAAAGTCGACGCTGATCCGTTGCGTCAATCGGCTCGAAGCGCACCAGGATGGCGAGATTACCGTCACTGGGATTAGGTTACATAACAAAATGCGCAACGTAGCTGAAGTTCGCAAAAGCGTCGGCATGGTTTTTCAGCACTTTAATCTTTTCCCGCACATGACCGTGCTGATGAACTGTATGGCGGCGCCGATGTGGATAAAGGGCGTTCCAGAGGGTGAGGCTAGAAAGATCGCGCTTAAATTCCTAGAGCGCGTGCGCATTCCCGAACAGGCGAACAAATATCCGGCTCAGCTCTCCGGGGGACAGCAGCAGCGCGTCGCAATTGCCCGGTCCCTCTGTATGGAGCCTGCAGTCATGCTCTTCGATGAGCCGACCTCCTCGCTCGATCCAGAGATGGTCGCTGAAGTGCTCGAGACTGTGACCGGACTCGCACGCGACGGCATGACCATGGTATGCGTCACCCACGAGATGGGCTTTGCGCGCGCCGTGGCCGATCGAGTAATCTTCATGGATCGAGGTGAGATCGTCGAAGAGGGTACACCGCACGACTTCTTCAGAAACCCGCAGCACGAAAGAACGAAATTGTTTCTCAGCCAGATCTTGTCGCATTGAGGGAGCCATCCTTCAACGAGGCCGTTCGACCGAGTTACTGTGTATCGAATGCGTTGCCTCAGGCCAGCGAGACAACATGTGCGGATATTGTATTCGTACGTATTGGCTGACATACATCAGAGCGTTCTCGGCAAGCGCCTCGTTCCCGGAAGCGCGAGAGTAGGATCCCGCTGAGCTTGTGCGCAGCCCACCGTGCCAGTTCGCGTCCAGGCGCGCTGAGGATTGGCTCGCCACACATGATCAGGTTGCAAGAGTGCGGCCTCAACCCTCTGCCCGCAACCGACCACAATCTGCAGACGTCGTCCTCTGGCAGATTCCCGACCATCTTTGGGTGAACCAAACGGATCAACACATGTTAAAGAACATAACCTTCGACCGCCACAGCTCCGACAAGCTTAAGAGTGAGGTCACGATCGACATTGATAAATGGGGGGTTCCTCATATCAAGGCTCAGAACTTGCACGACCTATTTTTCGCGCAGGGTTGGAATGCAGCTCGAGACCGCCTCTGGCAAATTGATATTGCGCGCAAACGAGGTCTCGGTCTCCTGTCACGAGACTTTGGCCCCGGATATTTGGAGCAGGATCGGGCGGCGCGTCTCTTTTTATTTCGCGGAGCCATGAGTGCAGAATGGCAGGCGTACGGCCCGGATTCCGAAGAGATATGCTCAGCGTTTGCCGAGGGGATCAATTCCTACGTAGACAGTTGCCATGACGGTTTGATTGCCTTGCCACCCGAGTTTGGCCTCCTCGGTCACACTCCCGACTATTGGAAACCCGAAGACGTCGTTCGCGTGCGAACGCACTCACTAACCCGAAATGCGATTTCGGAGCTTCTGCGCTGCAGGGTGATGGCATTGGCAGGTGTGGAACGAGGTACCCGCCTCGACAGGTTGAGACAAGAATTGTCACCTCCGATAGCGCCACGACCAGCGGAGGGCCTTGACCTCGCCTTTATGACAGATCGAGTACTGCAGGATTTTCGCTTGGCAATCTGTCCCGTCTCATTCTCGAGGGAAAGACTTGCAGCAAGTCTTCAGGAAGCTGACCGTTGGACCCGCGTAACACCGAGTGATGAGATCATGCAGACGGTGTTCCAAGAGGGCTCAAACAACTGGGCCATATCCGCAACAAAAACCACAACGGAGCGACCAATCCTTGCTCTAGACCCGCATCGCAAGCACGTCCTTCCGTCCATCAGGTATCTTGTACACCTGAGTATGCCCGGGCTCGATGTAATTGGCGCTGGAGAGCCTATGATCCCAGGAATCTCCATGGGTCACAACGGGACAGCCGCCTTTGGTCTGACTATTTTCGGCGCTGACCAAGAAGATATTTATGTTTACGAAACCAAGAGTGAGGGAAATAAATACTTATATAAAGGGGCCTGGGAGCAGGTGAAGACTATACACGAGAAAATTCCAGTTCGCGCCCACACCGACCAGGAGGTAAAGCTTCAGTTCACACGCCATGGACCCATTTTAAACCAAAATGCTGAAAAAGACCGCGCCTTCGCACTGAGAACCGTATGGATGGATCCCGGCATGGCACCTTACATGGCCAGCTTGGCCGTAATGCGCTCTAAGACATTTTCAGAATACACCTCCAGTCTAGCAAACTGGGGTTGTCCTTCAGTTAATCACATCTATGCGGACACGTCGAATGTAATTGCGTGGAAACCGTCAGGTGCGGCTCCGGTCCGAAGAAATTGGGACGGCCTGCTTCCGGTTCCAGGAGACGGTCGGTTCGAATGGGAAGGGTATTTGTCACCGGACGATGGGCCGTTCGAGATGAACCCCGCCAAAGGTTTTGTCGCCACTGCCAACGCAATGAATGTTCCGGAGGAATGGAGTAGATCGCATCCTGCTTTTGGCTACGAGTGGTCTGACAGCAGCAGACATGATACCCTTCATACAACTCTCTCACGATCAGAGAAGATCTCGTTGCGGGACTGCATGTCGCTGCAATGTTCGGTGTATTCGCCGATAGCAGTTCGTATTCTTGCGAAACTAGACACTCTTCTCGGTTCGGTTGCAAACATGCCTGCGTTGCACTTATTTTCTAACTGGGACCGGCATTTGGATGCGAGTTCGCCAGCCGCCGCGTTCTTTGAGATTTGGCTTAGCAAACACCTTGGCCCGACAGTAGCTCGCTTAGAAAGCGCTGACGATGAAGTGTTGGCACTGCTCGTGCCTTTACAGCCTTCGGCCATAGCCTCTTGGCTCGAACAGGCAGAGCCTAGTGAAAAGTTGAAGCATTCCATAATGGAATCCCTAACTTCTGCCTGGAGTGAATGCATATGTCGATTTGGCGACGATTCTGCCTCATGGGCATGGGGCAGTATACATAAGCTTGATTTGCGCCACCCTCTGCAGGCACTGACGTCTGAACAATGGTCGTTGGGCGCCATAGCCCTCGGCGGAAGTAGCTCAACGCTCAATTTTTCGAGTTACCGAAGCGGCCAATTCTCTGTTTCAGAAGGACCGTCAGTGCGGATAATCATGGACGTTGGGTCATGGGATGACAGTCTCTTTATTAACAATCCAGGTCAGTCGGGTGTTCCGATCTCAAGTCATTATCGTGACCTCAATCACGATTGGCAACGGGGCGAATACAAGCCCTTGTTATATTCAGAGGAGTCCATACGGAGGGAGCTCGAACATAGGGTCGTCCTGTCTCCCGCTGACTGTTGAGGATGCGACAGTATAGGCCGCTTACCATTGTAGCAGGAACATATCGGTCGAACTCACCTGGCGGCAAGGTGAGGATCGACACTTTAGCGCCCGCCGGCCGACTTTGATATTGACAGCGGAACGCCCGGCCGGAATCTGGATGCGCTTGTGGGGCAATGATCCCGCTGGTGTGCGGCGACCACCCCTGATCGTCACGAGCAGGGCCGTCGCGGCCTCCAATAATGTTGCAGGAGACTTAGAAGCGGGATGTCCCGCATTGGCAATTGCTCTGCCTTGGGGCCATAGGGAAGAGGGGTAAGGTGCTGGCCCGACCACCGGAGAGCGCGTCTGTTACTACAAGGCTCGATCGCGGCCGCATCACGGCCCTCGGCGGCTGCCGATAACGCGCGCTTCGGGCGCTACCAGTACGCATTGGCGATAATCGCATCTGCTGTAGGAGAGCACTTGATTCGAGACTGACAGTGCGACGGTCAACAGGGTTCGCTATCATTGTCGAGCCGAGTTCAAGAATGGACACATACCTCAGGGAGGACCTTTCAGGGGGCAGACCATTGTCTGTCTCCTCATCCGAGAAACAAGCTAACCTCGCAGAGAGTGGCATCAGGGCAACACGTCATTGTCCTTCGATGCGACTGAATATCGACGACTTCAACGCGGCTTGCCGCCTTCGCGTATAGCCGCAGGACCTTGAATGCCGGGAACCAGCCGAGAAATGTTGGCGGTGGGTGAGCGCCTTTCATTTTTCAAGTCCGCTACATTCTGTCTGTCATATACCCGAAGGCGGCGATGCTTGTTGCCCGCCCGATGTGGTTAGCAGTTGACGTGCCTTCTTATGTATCTTCATTCAGCCTGCGGTGGCACGCTGGCCGTTTCGTTGAATGGCGGGGGAAAAAAGGCGTTGATGACTCAGGCTTGCGTGGAGCACTCGTGGGGCGCTCGATTGACAATGTTATTCGTGGAGAATGCTTTCCTTTGTGGAGGAGGATGATTCTCTCGTCCAGTTCCTTGTCGGCCTCGGTAAGGCGATGATTCAGGCGAAGGTAGTCGGTCCAGGTCGGCGTACGGAATGTCTCCGTCCATAGCACAGGCTCCTGAAGGTTGCGCTGGAGAGTCCAGTGCCGAGCACCAACGCGACTCTGTACATGCCGGCACCCGCGCATGGCGAGGAATTCTTCTAGATTTTCCACGAGTATGAGGTACTCGACTTTGACCACGATGGGGCCGCTTCTCGGCTTGAGACTGAGGGCGACTGCCGGCGCGTCGAATTCCTCCAAAGGGTCGGGCTCGGCCTCGCGACCCTCGCGAAGGGGAAACAGGACGCCGCTCGCAATGGAAGAGGCAGTGCCAGAAAAAGGGAGCACGCCGCACAGGCGACGCATGCCAGCGTCATTAGTTGCTCTTCTGACAAGCTCCGTCTTAATAGGCTGTTGGCGACGCCAGCCATGACGGCGCCTGTGCCGAAGCCGGCGATGATGGTGCCATAGGCGAGCGGTCCTTCGCCCAGCTGATCGCGGACAACCAATGGCAGCAGTGCGAGTATGGCGATGCCCGACAGGCCAAAGAAGGTTCCGCGGGCGATCGCCGTCTTGATTTCCGATGACATCGCTGTGAAGCGCAGCCTGTCATAGATGGCCGTCCTCATTGACTCACGTGGGAGAAGTGAGGAGCGAACCTTCCATTTGCATCGCCATATGGTGACCAAAGGGATCATATAGGTGAGTGTAAACATAGCGAAAGCCGTCATAAGTCCGAACGACGCAATCATGATGCCGCGAGCGCCGGTCCCACGGTCCGTGCAGTGTTGAAGCCAATGGAGAGGAGGGTGACGGCAGCGGGAACTTCGCGTCGGTCCACAATATCGCCAACAGAAGCCTGCCAGGCGGTATCGTTGAGCGCGGCACCACTTGCGATCAAGAAGCTGAAGCCGAAGATCATCCACGGGGCGATAAAGCCCAGCACCACTGAAGCCGTAGCATCGCGGATGCTATTACCATTAGGCATCGGCCGGCGAACATGACTCTTCGACGGCTGAAGTTGTCGGCGAGAACCCCTAGCGAAAATGGACAAAATGAAAGCGGGCAGGTTAGACGAAGCCTGCTCGAGCGCAACCATCAGATCGGAGGTCGGAACCGTTGCCATTAGCCAGCTGATAGCAACGGTCTGCATCAGCCAGCCAAGGGAAGAGACTTGAGAGGCTAAACCAGATTGAGCGAAATGTCGTATTCCTGAGCGGCGCAAACGTCTTCGGCGAAACTACATCCGCATCTGCGCCCGCCGCTTTGCTCATTGCTCCGACCGATTCGGTTCCGCCAAGCTTAACCACTTCGCGCGACACGATCCTCTTACACGTCGGATGCGCCAAATGCAGTCTTTGTATTAGTGTCATCTGGTAGCGAGATGCGGAGGTGGCGGCGGAGAGCCGTCGCTGGTGTCGCAGCGGCCTTACATCAGTGCAAACATGCTGTTGCGTGGCGCCGGCACAGTTCCCCCGGCGTCGGCGGCTTCGCCGGCAAGAATGCGAAGGCGCGCCGACTCGCTGCCAAGCTCAAGGTCGTCAGCATGGTTCTTCTGGCCGAGGCTGACGAGCTTGCCGAGCAACTCGGCGCCTTTGTCGGCGATCCTCTGGCGAGAACAAAGCTGTCGGAGACCAGCGTTGCCTGCATTGAGCGGCCGATGAAGGCACTATGCGCATCTCGCTGCGAGATGCAGCCGATATAAAAACAGCATTTGACGCTAGCCGCCAGGAAAGGGGATTGTCACCCCGCATGAGCCGGCGAAGCTTTTGTTCAATTTCGAACATGGACGCGATCGCGCGTTTTGCGCAACCAAACCACGACACACTGATTGAGGTGAGATATGGCGACGACACGCTCCGCAATTCCTCTGACTGGTGTACCGTTTCCGATATCAGAGTATGAGCGCCGGCAAAACAATGTGCTGGATGCGGTTGCTACGGCAGGCTTGGACGCAATCGTAGTAACGGCGCACGGCCACTTGAAGTATCTCAGCGGCTACGATGGGAGCGGTGGATATTTCGCGCCTTTCCCTCTTATTCTGATGCCGGGTCGGGTCCCGATATTTGTTGTCCGAGAATATGACGAGCAGGCAGTACGTTCATATAGCTGCATCGAGGAAATTGAAACCTATACACATCAGCCTGATTTTGGCAGGGTCTGCGCCGATGTATTGCGTCGACTCGGACTGGACAATAAGCGAGTCGGTTTCGAGCTTGGCTGCTGGAATCTCGCGCCCGCCGACGTGCGCGCAGTCCAAGACCAGCTCCCGGATCTGAAGATTACTGACGTCACCCGACTGGTCTCGTCAGTGTCAGCAGTGAAAGGAGAACTTGAGTTGGCGTGTATGCGCGATGCTGTTCGACTCACTGACGTGGCAATTCGAACCTTTCAGCAATCGCTTCGTCCCGGCATTACGGAGATCGAAATGGCAGCGGCCCTAGCTGCGGCGGTAACAAACGACCCCAGCAACGCCGCTGGGGATATCGGGCTTGCGCCGGGTACCATTTTGTTTGGAGAGCGAGTGAAGTTGCCCCATGCGCCAGCGACCCATCATCCTCTCAGCAACAACGAACCTGCCTTTCTGGAGATAGGGGCTTCGAAACACGGGTATACAGTGGGAATGGTTCGATGCGCAGTCCTTGGCAAACATCCCGAAACCGAATCTTTGCACGGCTTGGCTGAAGAGGTCATTGCGGCCCTTGTCTCCTCGATTCGACCAGGTGCTACGCCGGCGGACGTTCACGCTGCTGGGGGCGAGGTGTTGAAGCGATCTGGACGCAAGGGCGTCTTCCGCCAACGAACAGGATACCAAACTGGCATCAATTGGACTGAGCGCGGCGACCTAAGCCTGGAGCCCGATGTAAATGAACCACTCCGAGCTGGCATGACCCTGCACATGCCAAACATTTTGTGCAGCGAAAGTGGCTACCTATTTGGTGCCGGCGCACACGTGCTCGTGACAGAGCGCGGCGCGGAACTCCTGAGCGAAATCCCGCCAACACTTTATCGGGCGTGATGCTAGGCGGCGTGGACAAATTTGAGCCAGTATCTGGCGGTGGCTAGGTAGACCATTCCGAGGAAGCTATTGGCCAATTGATCGTAGCGGGTGGCAATGGCCCGGTTGATTTTGAGGTGGCCGAACATGCGCTCGATTCGGTTCCGCTGCTTGTAGAGCGCCCGGTCATACTCGATCTTCACGCGGCGGTTTGATCGGCCGGGTATGACGGGTTTAATCTTCCGCTCGGCGAGATCGGCGCGAATGGTATCGGCATCGTAGCCCTTGTCCGCAAGGAAGGCGTCCGGTGCACGAGTCCCCCTTTTCCGCCCGCTGCCGAGACATGGGCGCGAACTGTGGTGCTGTCGATGCTGTAGTGGCCGCTGTCCGCCATGACCTCGGCGAGCATTACCGCCACGGTCTCCCAGACCCCGGCCTCGCTCCAGCGTCGGAACCGACGATAGATGGTGTTCCAACTGCCGTATTTGGGCGGGACATCCCGCCATGGAGCGCCGCAGCGGAGCCGCCAGAGAATGCCGTTGATGATCGAACGATTCTGCTTGGGAGGTCTACCTCGGCCGCGTTTGTCAGGGTCGATGGGCAGCAAGCCCTTGAGAACACGCCATTCTGCTTCGGTGAGATCGCCCCTGCTCAAACCTGCCTCCAAAAAGCAGCCTTGAATCAATCCTCTTGGGCTACGTCAATCGCATCGACGTCCGAAATTCCGTAAGGCGGATATACTATTCCGCCAAGGTGATGGACAGTTCGAGAGGGCTGTCGCTATCCGCGAAAAATCGGCTGCCATCCTCAAACTCGATCACCACCTCTCCATCGCGGTGGCGCATGACACGGCGAACAACCTTGCCAATCAGCATCGACGTAGCTCGTTCGCTCTCTTCTTCCAGTGTCATTCCCAATGCTAACAACCCGATCGCAGGAAAGCGACCCTGCTAACATCGAATTTGTCCACGCCGCCTAGGGTCTGCGGTTTGCGGATTGAGTGGCAAAGCGCATGCAGTCCTGGAAAGTAGGTCGTGGGAGGGGGAGGAGTGTCGCGATGGTGACAGCTCTTCCTACTCAGACCTTTGCCATTGGCCGTTGCCAGCAGA
The DNA here is from genome assembly GCF_003997975.1 of Mesorhizobium sp. M7A.F.Ca.US.005.03.1.1. Classification (NCBI taxonomy): domain Bacteria; kingdom Pseudomonadati; phylum Pseudomonadota; class Alphaproteobacteria; order Hyphomicrobiales; family Phyllobacteriaceae; genus Mesorhizobium; species Mesorhizobium sp. M7A.F.Ca.US.005.03.1.1. Next base: position 46,382 of record NZ_RZRO01000005.1, on the reverse strand, counting down.
GCCAGAGTTTATGATTGCCAGCACTTCGCAGCTGGTCCTCTAAGGCCGAAGCTTATCCATTTGAGGGCAAACGGCTTGTTATCGGGTCGCAGTCGCCGGCGCCAACACCGAGGCCTGAACGCGGGGCTATCTCGGTTCTAGATGGTTACGATATCCAAACTGCATTTGACGAAAACACCGGTGGCATCGATCATTAATTACGCACCGGCGCCTGATCCAAATTACTCAAATGCGGGAACGTGCCTATGGTTGGCGTTGACAGGTTCAAGGAGATCGAGATCGAAGCGATGACTTGGCGCCGGTACCTGCACGAGAATCCGGAGCTTGACTATCGGGTGAATGACACAGCGGCATTTGTGGCGGAAAAGCTGGCTTCCTTCGGGATTAACCACATCGAGTGCAGGATAGCTGAAACCGGCGTGGTTGCGTTGATCCAAGGTCAACTCGGAGATGGGCCCACTATCGGGTTGCGGGCCGACATGGACGCTCTGCCTATACTCGAAGCTTCAGGCAAACCTTGGACGTCGAAAAGGTCCGGACAGATGCACGCGTGTGGTCACGACGGGCATACTGCAATGCTCCTTGGCGCCGCGAAATACCTCGCCGCGACCCGGAACTTCAAAGGGTCCGTTGCCCTGATCTTCCAACCTGCCGAGGAAGATGGCCGCGGCGGCCAAAGAATGGTCCAGGAGGGGATCATGGACCGTTTCGGGATATCTCAGGTCTTTGGCATGCACAATTGGCCAGGCATGGAGGTTGGTGCGTTCGGCATTTGCGAAGGTTCGATTTTTGCCGCGCTCGACGAGTTCGATATTGTGGTCAAAGGCAGAGGGGGTCACGCGGCCGCTCCCCATCTGACAATTGACCCCGTCGTTGTTGCAGCTCAGATCATTTTAGGCTTGCAGACACTAGTCTCACGCAACACGGACCCCACCGAGTCCCTGGTGATCTCCGTCACAAAGCTGAACGCCGGACAAGCTTACAACATCATTCCCGAACGCGCGGAGATTGCCGGAACAGTCAGGACACTGTCACCGATTTTGCGCGACTTCGCTGAAAAACAGATTGAGGCGTGCGCGGAAAATATTGCACGCGCTTCCGGGGCGAAGGTCGAGTTTCAGCATCGCCGCCTGGAGCCCCTCACTGTCAATCATCCCGATCAAACGCGTCGGGCAACAGAGGTGGCGCGTGCTCTGGTCGGCCATTCATCGGTGAACCCCAAAGTCAAACCTAGTTTGGGGTCAGAGGACTTCGCGTACATGCTAGAGGCGCGGCCGGGGGCATGTATACTGCTTGGAAATGGATCGACTGCTGCTCTCCATAATCCAACCTACGACTTTAACGATGAAGCACTGCCATACGGCATTGGATACTGGGTCAACTTGGCCGAGGCTGCTCTAGCACCATGACATTGTCCAAGCAAAACAACCTTGGCTAATCAAGGCTGAGATCACAAGAAGAGGGTAACGACATGAAATACGAAATAAATCGCCGACGATTGCTGCAGGCGACATCGACCGCCATGGCGGCTGGCGCTCTGTCTTCAATTGCGGGCCGCGTTGCGGCCCAAACACCCAACCAGATCAACGTAGTGCTAGGCGGCGGCGATTGGGGAAAGGCTAACATTGAGGCTTACGCTAAGCCATTTGAAGCTGAGACCGGTATCAAGGTCAACCCAATCACCGACGACATGGGTATGGGACAGGTCGAGTTGATGGTAAAATCGGGCAATGTCACGGTAGATGTCGGGGCGCTTACGCAAGGGTCCGGCTTGGTCGCAGCTAAGAAAGGAATTCTTGAAGAAATTGATTACTCCTTGTTCAGGAAAGAAGAGCTAGACGGAATTTATGAATTTGCCAAGCAACCGTTTGGCGTGGCAAATTTGATTTACTCATATAATATGGTATATAGCACAGACGTATTCCCAGCTGATAAACCCCGGCCGACAAACTGGGCTGAATTCTGGGATGCTGATAAGTTTCCCGGCGTTCGCACCTTGGTGTCCGGCCAGTTTGGTTCAGAAGGACCCTGGGAAGAGGCCCTGTTAGCGGACGGTGTATCTCCCGATAAGCTCTACCCGATGGATATCGACCGGGTGTTTGCCAGTTTGGACAAAATAAAGCCGCACATCCGTAAGTGGTGGAGCAGCGGATCAGAGATTCAACAGATGTTGCATGATAAGGTCGTTGACATCGCTCAATCGTATGACGGAAGAGCTCTACTGTTGATCGATCAGGGCGCCGCGACGGAGATCAATCGAAACCAGGCGAAGCTGCAGTGGGATTATTGGGTCATTCCAAAGGGTTCACCCAACGCGAAGGCTGCGCAGAAGTTTATCGAATTCGCCACTCGCGCGGAACGTCAGGCAGCATTTTGCCAATTGTTTCCTGAGGGACCAAGCAACGGCAATGCGTTCAAACTTCTTCCCGAGAAAGTTGCGCGCAAGCTCCCTACCCACCCAGATTACATCAAGAGCAGCGTTTCCATCAACGGCAAATGGTACAATGAGGTAGGCCCCAGCGGTGTTTCCAACACTGAGATGCTTATCCAGCGGTGGAATGAGTGGATCCTGCAGTAGGGTTGGTTGAAGTGCGAAAGTCCGGTCGGGGTAACTCCATACCGGGCTAAAGTCGAAACTGATGCTGAAAATGTGACGGGGAGCGGGGTAGCCCACTAGCCTCTCCGCTCACGGCATCGGGTACGACGGCAGAAGGTACGGCAAATGCCTGCTAATGCACGCCAGCGATGGTGGAGGAGCCACAGTGAACATGCACGCAATGAATACCGCCCCCCGTTCGGAAGTTGACGCTGCAGATGTGAACCAATCGGTGCCACAAATTCAGTTCAGCAGTGTTACCAAGATGTACGGGAGTGTTCCGGCGGTCAGGGATCTGTCGCTGACCGTGCGTCGCGGCGAGTTCTTGACGATTCTCGGCCCGAGCGGCTCGGGTAAGACCACTACCCTGATGCTCTTGGCCGGCTTTGAGGCCCCGAGTTCGGGTGATATTATGATCGCCGGCCATTCAGTGGCTTCGGTCCCGTCCTACCGGCGCGATCAAGGAATTGTGTTCCAGAGCTATGCGCTGTTCCCGCATCTCACAGTGGCTCGAAACCTGGAATTCCCTCTCGAAATGCGGGGCATGGCTCCCGATCAGAGGAAGGTTCGGGTAGCCCGTATGCTTGAGCGCGTGCATCTAGGGGAATTCGGCGGTCGCATGCCATCCCAATTGAGTGGCGGTCAGCAGCAGCGCGTGGCGCTAGCCCGCGCGCTGATTGCCGATCCACCCTTCCTATTACTTGATGAACCGCTTGGCGCACTCGACCGTAACCTGCGTGAGCAGATGCAGATCGAGATGAAGAGCTTGCACAAGGAGTTCGGTATCACGACGGTGTGCGTTACGCATGACCAGGAGGAGGCGCTTACTCTGTCAGACCGGATTGTTGTAATGCGCGCAGGACGTGTCGAGCAAATCGATACACCAGAGGCCCTCTATGATCGGCCATCATCGTGCTTTGTCGCTAAATTTCTGGGTGAGGCGAACATTCTCGAGGATGCCTTGTTGCTGGCCAGAGGGGGCAACGCGCCGCAAATCGGCACCGTTGCGATGATAAGGCCAGAGCGCATCAGTGTACTTCCGAAGACTGCGGAGTGGGCTCAAACGGACCAGCGGCAATATGTTGCCGGTGCGGTCGACGATATGATTTTTGCCGGCCCTCTGCGAAAATACCATGTTCGCGTTGGCAACAATGTTCTCATCGTCCGGGAACATGTCGCGGCAGACCAACCTGTTTTCCAGCCAGGCGAGGAGGTTTGCCTCACGTGGCTGCGGTCAGACATTCGCTTCGTTTCGCCATAAGCGATTGATAAGGGATATCCATGAAGCTTTTGCGCAGAATGGCCAAGGTGCCACTTGGGTTAACCGCGCCCGCGTTCGCGCTTTTGCTTGTGGTTTTCGGTGCCCCTATAACCTTGCTTTTCCTAAGCAGTGTCAATGCCCCCGATTTCTCGTTCCAATACTACGGAGCGTTTTTCGCCCAGCCAGCTAATGTGCGGGTGCTCTTTCAAACGATAGAAATAAGTCTGGTCGCAACTGCCATCTGCTTAATCGTAGGCTATCCAACCGCGTATCTGATCGTCACGGCATCCAAGACTCTGCGCATGACGCTCATCGCTCTCGTGATCATCCCCTATTTGACCAGTGGGCTGGCGCGTACCTACGCATGGATTGTTATTCTTGGGGATCGCGGGGTCATCAACAACATCTTGCTGGACGTCGGATTGATCGATCGACCTCTGCAACTCATCTATAACCGAACCGCGGTCTATATTGGCATGGTCCACATCATGCTGCCGATGATGATACTTCCCTTGGTTAGTGCGATGATGGGGATCGATCGGTCCTTGATGGCTGCTGCACGCAGTATGGGAGCGGGACCTTTCACCGCTTTCAGGCGTGTATTTCTCCCCCTTAGCATTCCAGGCGCACGGAGTGGCTCGCTCCTAGTTTTTGTGTTCTGCCTAGGATTCTATATCACGCCGGCGGCACTTGGGGGATTGCGCGATGCCATGCTTTCAACCTTCATTGCGGCCGAGGTGAATAGCTCGTTCGATATTCCGCGCATTGCCGCTGCGTCCTTCATCCTTCTCGGGTTTGCCATTGTGGTGCTTTCCATGGTCGGGCTTGACCTCTCCGGCAAACAAGAGCAAAGCCAAACTCGAGCTCCGAAGGGCTCGATGTCCCGACTACCCATTGTTCTTGTTATCAAACGAAACTTCAGCGAAATTCTGCGTCCCTATCGTGTCAAACGGTGGACGGGACGGCGCTACGTGCCTGGGGCGGAAAGGCGATGGCCTAAAGTCGTCGCGATCGTTTTTATCGTTTTGGTGATGGCCTTTCTTTTATTCCCAGGGATAATCGTTGTCATCATGTCGTTCAGTTCCGGGGCATTTTTGCAATTTCCGCCTTCGGGCCTGTCGCTTCAATGGTATCGCTCGTTTTTCGGCGATGCATCTTGGAGCGGAGCAGCTTGGACCAGCGTCGAGATTGGTGTCGAGGTAGCTGTTATTTCTACTCTATTGGGAACACTTGCTGCTTTCGGATTGAGCCGAATAAGCGCAAGACTTCGCGGCGTGCTGACAATGATCATAATCACGCCTATCACCTTTCCAGTTATCGTGGTCGGTATCGCGACTTATCTGGGTCTCATCCAGATTGGTCTAATCGGCACAAAGGGTGGTATCGCCCTCGCTCACAGTATCGGCGCTGTTGGAATTGTGGTGGTGATCGTTTCTGCGACGTTGGCCAACTTCGATCGGACGTTAGAGCAGGCGGCCAAGAGTATGCGTGCCGGACCACTGCAAACGTTTTTTCGCGTAACACTGCCGTTAATCAGGCCGGGAGTGATCGGCGGCGCCATGTTCGCATTCCTCCAGTCATTCGATGAAGCGGTCATAACGTCTTTGGTCGGCGGTCTGTCGGTGCGGACGTTGCCCTTGAAGATGCTGGAGAATATCCGCCACCAAATCGACCCGACGATTGCTGCAGTCGCTTCTCTTTTGATGCTTCTGCCTTTAATCTGGATGCTTGTCCTCTATGCCGTCTGGTGGCGTTCTCGACCGAGCATGCAGCGAACATTACAGGAAGCCGCTGCCTAACTGGCGTGGCAGATCCACTTCCTGATGATGCGTCCGACCTATTCCTACGGACTGGCGACAAGCATCTGTTCGGGGCTTCAACGGGCGGATAAAATGGCCACCTGGTCCAAAACGGAAACCAGTAAAGCTCTTGCAATTATCATCTGGCACATGCGGATCAAGGATTCGGACTATGTCTGGGATCGGCCGGCCTTGCTCGCCAGCAAGCTCAGACCTGCCGATCCTCTTGCTGCGCGCCAGGATGGAATTCGAGGTCAACGGCGCTGACCGGATCGCACAGATCCTTCGCCCGTCTGAACAACGAACAGCTAGCCAACGTCAACCGGCTGATCGCGCGATTTCTGAAATCGGCTACCCACCGCGACTTTGACCTTCCTCCTCCCTTAGTGCACCGGGATCAAGGTGACGAACCAAGGGACAGGTCAGCAGAGCGAGCCCTGGTCATCTGAAAACGCGATGGTGCCGTCTCGGACATTATATTGGCGAAGTGGTGACCGCGTGTGCATAGTTCCAGGCGAAAAAAATAGCCGTGTACAAGACCATATGCCCGGTCAAAGTCGCCAGATCACCCGCAATAGGTTAAGCAATGAACGAAGCACCACATCTTACGTTTGATCTCGATGCGCATGGCGTGAGCAGAGGACACCTCGTTGTGCCGGGAGGCGCCGACCATGAAGAGTTCTCGCTTCCGGTTTTTAGTCTTAATAAGGGCGATGGACCGCGCCTTCTTATCACCGGTGGGAATCATGGCAATGAAATGGAGGGGCCATTAGTCGCGCGGCGGCTTATCGAGTGGCTGCCACAAGCGCAAACCAGTGGTAGGATCATCGTGCTGCCAGTGCTTAATCCATTGGCAGTTCAAGCATGGAGCCGCAATACTCCGCTTGATGGTTTGAATCTGAACCGCGTGTTTCCGGGCCGTGCCGACGGGTCTGTTACGGAACGAATCGCGGATGCGGTTTCACGCGTATTGTTGCCAAATGCCGACATCGTTTTCGATCTGCACAGCTTCGGCCCAACGTGGGATTTTCCCCCGGCGGTCATCACGCATCCAATTGCTGATGCGGATCTCATGGCTAAGACGCTCGCAATGGCAGCGGCATTTAAGCTGCCCGTAACATTGCTCTGGCAACATGACGACACGGCTGGGATGTTCGACAGTTGGGCACATAGCCTAGGGAAGGTATTCGTTTGCGCGGAATTCGGCGGTGGTACGGTTAGCGCAGAAGCTCTAGCGATTTATGAAGCTGGAGTTCGCAACGCGCTCGTTATGCTTGGACTCGTCGAAGGAAAAGTCGAGGACGTGTCTTTCCGTAACAAAAGGTCCAGTCAGACCCTTGAGACGCTGATATCAGACGAGTTGAAATCGCCCGCGCAGGGTATCTTCGAACCTCGCTGCTCTGTGTTGGATGAAGTGAGGTCGGGAGATCTTATAGGTATCCTACACTCTATGGATTCTGTTTCCGCTCCGTCCATTGACATCCGAGCGCCTGGGCCATCAATCGTCCTAGCCATAGGATCGGGCGCGCATGTCGACCGCAATGAAGGGGTAGCCATCCTTGCGCGGCCGCTGCATAACTAGAGGTACAGATTAGCCGCGCCTTGGCCAGCTGTAGTAACTCCGGTATGAAGGCACTGGCCTCGACTGGAGCTTATAGGCCAGCTCCTCGGATCGATCAGCGGCTGATCCTGTCTTCCAAAATCATGCCAAAAAGATTGCTTGATCCTTGATCGCTTGGTTTATACTAACCATGGTTGAAAGTGGCGGTCCGAGATGGGAGCTGGCCGGACGGATTGATCGCCTAGCTTCTGTTATGGAAGCAGGGGCGACGATCCGGCGCACCGCGACCAAGAGGGGAGGCGGACGGTGCCGTCCCCGCTGACGCCCGTAAAACAACTTTATCGTATCTTAAAACGAGATGGGCACGTTCGGGGCTTTATATTGGCAAAACCGATTCCGAACGGGGCATAACTTAGGACAGAGCGCGCAAATCCGGCCGCAGCTCATAGCTTGGCCAAACTCGAGTATAATTCAGTGCAGATCAAAGACGTCATTCTCACGCCCGGCAACGGCGCCTTCTTTTATGACGATCAAGCTGCCATTAGGGCAGGGGTTGGCCAGGACGGTTTTGTTTACGTCGGCGAGCCATTGACGCCCGGCTTCCGTGATATCCGTGTTCCGGCAGCTTGCTTAAGCGTCGGGCTTGTCCTGGAAGACGATATGGTCGCCTGGGGCGATATGATGGGAGTGCAATACTCAGGGGCTGGCGGGCGTGACCCCCTGTTTGACGTCGGAGCCATCATGGATCTCACGTCACGTGTTGTTGTCCCGCGGCTCTTAAACATTGATGCGTCCAGCTTTTTGACAGCCTGCTCCAGTGTCTTCGATCTCCATACTGGGAAACGACTCCCACTATGCATCGAATATGGGGTCAGCCAAGCCCTTTTAAGCGCTGCTGCCCATGCTGCGCGTCGTACCATGGCGGAGGTGGTTTGTTCGGAATTTTGCCTATCCATGCCGCATCGTCGTGTCCCAATTTATTGCCAGAGCGGTGATGCGCGCGAAATCAATGTCGATAAAATGATCCTGAAGGGGGTGGATGTGATCCCGCATGGCCTCATCAACTCGCGTAGCAAATTCGGCGTTGGGGGAGAAACCTTTCTGGATTTCGTCAAATGGGTGGCGCACCGCGTCAAGCAAATCGGCCAACCAGACTATTCTCCGGTGCTGCATTTCGATGTGTACGGCTGGATCGGTATGGAGATCGGGCTCGACGTCCAGCGCATCGCCGACTTCATCAGTAAGGTTGCTGACGCGGTTCCGGAGTTCACGGTGAATATCGAATCGCCAGCCGACTTCGGGTCTACGCCGGCGCAGGTCGAAAATTACGGGCAGATCGTCGGCATTCTGAATGCGCGCGCGTCACGTGCGCGCATCGTTGTCGATGAACGCTGCAACACCTTAGAGGATGTGCGTCTGTTTGCGGAGGCTAAGGCGACCCATCTCGTGCAGATCAAGACGCCGGACGTGGGCTCGATCGCCGACAGCGCCCGTGCGGTGCTTCTGTGCAAAGAGAACAACGTGGACGCCTATGTGGGAGGCAGCTGCAGCGAGACGGATCTCTCCGCGCGAGCGACGGTTCACATTTCGGTGGCAACACAGGCGGACATGATGCTCGCGAAGCCTGGCATGGGCATCGACGAAGGTCTTTCCATTGTAGGCAACGAACAAAATCGGTTGCTCGCCATGCTTGATCGGCGTCGGGCACAAAACCTGAAAGCCGCGTAGGAAGCGCCCTGATGCTAAACAGTCTCAAGGACATCACGGTTGTGGCGGTCGAACAGGCCGTTGCAGCTCCCTACGCATCGTCTCGCCTTGCTGACGCAGGCGCCCGGGTGATCAAGGTCGAAAGGCCCGAAGGGGACTTTGCCCGAAACTACGACAAGCTGGTGCGGGGGCAGAGCGCGTACTTCGTCTGGCTCAACCGGGGTAAGGAGTCGGTCTGTCTAGACCTGAGGTTGGAGGCGGATCGCGCCGTCCTCGACACGCTCATTGCCAGTGCTGATGTCTTCATCCAGAATCTAAAGCCGGGCAGCATAGAAAAACTGGGGTTCGCGTCCGCTGATCTGCGTCGACGATATCCGCGGCTGATCACCTGCGACATTTCTGGTTTCGGGGAGTCAGGGCCGTATTCCCATTTGAAGGCCTACGATCTGATCGTCCAGGCCGAAACAGGTCTATGCGCTATCACCGGCAACCAACAGGGGCCTGCGCGTGTAGGGGTCTCGGTTTGCGATATCTCGGCGGGCATGACAGCGCACAGCGCCATTCTTCAGGCACTGTACCACCGCGAGGTCACCGGCGAAGGGACCAGCATCCAGGTGTCACTGTTTGATGCCGTCGCCGACTGGATGAACGTGCCGGTTTTGCAAAATGATTACAGCGGCTACCAGACGGTACGCGCAGGCGTGAAACACCCGTCGCTCGCGCCGTATGGTGCCTATCGCTGTGCCGACGGCAAAGAGGTCATCTTTTCGGTTCAGAATGACCGCGAATGGGTGAATTTCTGCGAGAAATTCCTGAAGCAGTCCGGGCTCACACGCGCACCTGGTTTTGCTGACAATATGGAGCGCCTCGCTCATCGTGCGCAACTTGATGAGATCATTGAACAGCGGTTTTTTGAACTATCCTGCCACGATGCGATGCAGGAGCTCGAGGCGGCCGGCCTGGCATATGGCCGACTGAACGAAGTGGTGGATGTTTCAAAGCATCCACACATTCGCAGGGTGCAGGTTGGAACACCCGATGGAGCCGTCGAGACGATAGCGCCGGCGGCGATTTTCAACTCGGAGCTCCCCTCGCTTCGCCCAGTCCCGGCTCTTGGCTCTCATACCGAGGCTGTCCGCGAGGAGGTGCGGGCGCTTTTGCGCGAAAGAGCCGCGTCAGCGTGAGCGCGCGTTTCAGTAAGGTGAGACTGCTCGCGGTTTACAAAATGCCTGTGTACCTCGGATCATTTCAGCGCACCGGCCGCCTAGAAAGCTCACTGGCAGCGCCCGCGCTAAAATCGGCCGCAAAGGCGTCTCCATGATCAAGGACACCTTTGCGGCCGTTGAAGGCGCGATGTCTGTACCGCGCTGGAGATCCCTGCTCTTCGTTCCTGTTCACGTTCCGCGCTTTGTAGAGACGGCCCATGAGCGGGGCGCAGATGGCGTCATTCTCGACCTGGAGGATTCCGTGCCCCAGGATCGGAAAGGAGAGTCACGGCAGCAGCTTCCTGAATGCGTGGCAGAGGTGGGCCGGAAAGGCGCATCTGTTTTGGTCCGCGTGAATCATGGTCTGCGCGCCTTGGCGGCCGATCTCGATGCAGCCGTGATGGCGGGTGTTGACGCACTGGTTCTTCCGAAGACGGATTCGGCAGAGTGGGTTATAGAGATCGCGAATGCGGTTTCGGAACTAGAACGTGAAAGAAATCTTCCGCAGGGAGGCATCCGGTTCCTTGCCCAGATTGAGACCCCGGGCGCCTTGCAAAGGCTTGCGGCCATTGCGTCGGCGCATCCAAGGATGGTCGCAATGGCGCTTGGCCCTGAAGACTTCAGCGCCGCTGTTGGCGGCGCCCCAGGATTCGACCTTCTTTTGACGCCGAACCTTTCTGTTCTGTTTGCCGCCCGCGCGGCCGGCTTGCTCCCGCTGGGCTTCATAGGAAGCATCGGCGAGTTCTCGGACACGCATAAACTTCGTGAGGCCGCGGTGCGGGCGCGGCGGCTTGGCTTTGCCGGAGCTTTGGCGATCCATCCGACACAGGTGGCCATATTCAATGAGGCTTTCTCGCCAAGCGCCCAGGAGCTCGAGTGGGCCCATAAAGTTGTCGCGGCGGCAAATGATGCCGCCACGCGTGGACTGTCCGCATTCTCGTTGAATGGCAAAATGATAGATCCGCCAGTGGTGCGGCGCGCCCACGAGATCCTGATTCTTGTGGGCAACAACTGACTGGCCTGTTATCAGCGGCTGAACAGGAGCGAATGGCACTACACCGCGCCGGGCAAGCCGATGCAAAATGGCTACGCGATTCCCTCAACGGCCGAATGCGAGACGAGCTGTTGAACGATGGCCTGTTCTTCGGCCTCGACCACGCCCGCAGTGCCACTGCCGAATGGAGGCAGGACCTAAATCCTGTTCATAACACTCATCTGTCTATGTCATTTGAGTGAATAGGTTTTGCTGATCTGGATGCGATCCCATGGGGTATTTTGGGTTTTGCCGCGCGCGATGAACGATGCGCTGAGCCGCCGGTTCGTCAAGCGTTGATCGGCTGAAGACCCATGGACCGTCCGGCAGAGGATGAACGCCTTCGATCGACGCGAGTCCACCGAAGGCGATGCAACGCGGCTCGCCATTGTCAAGCAGACCACGCCAGCAGGAATAGCGCGGAATGTTGTGCTTGGTTCCCGTGTAGCGGACCGTCAGCTCGCGGCCGCAGCGCCGGCAGCGGACAAGGTCGGCGAGCAGAGCGTCGCCATGCTTGGGCGCCCCGTGATGCCGGCTCGTGGGCACGTGGTCGCTCACCATCTTGCGGATCGCTTCCGCCTTTCCCAGCCGACGTAGCCTTCGTGTGCACCCGGAATCAGCGCCAGCATCTCGCGCCTTACGGCGGCTGCGCGAGCGAATGGCGGCATCTGCGCGGTCTGCGCGTCGTGCGGGTTGGAGAAGATCGAACTGATATGTCGTAGGCTGGCGCGGTATGGACCTCTCCCCGGTTCGCTTCGTGAGGACCCGATGCTGCGCCCGAATCCTCCAATTGCGATGGGGTGTGGGAATTGGCCGTCGGGTCCTGCAGCAGTGTCACCAAGACGCCAAGCGTTCTGGGATCGATATGTGGGGCAGGGCAATGCGCCACGCGGTGCAGACCGCGATCAAACATCCAGGCCGGAACTTCCAGCCACCGATCGGAGGCGTGGCGGGAGAGACTGCAGCGGAAAACCTCCCGGTCGGCGTTCTCGATCACCTCATGAACGTGAACACAACGCCCGGCCCAAGGATGCCACGGATAAAGAAACTTGCGTTCCTCGGTCCTGTGGGTGTTCTTTCCTGGTGTTGTTCAACACCGTGAGGCCGCATTCCTCGCTCGCTATTTGACCCCGGCGGTCTTCGCCGGAACCCTCGCCGCAACCGGCTCCGACGCTGCACTCAATGAAGGCTTCGCGCCTCCGCCCGTTGCTCAAACCGCGCCATAACAGAAACGGCCGAGGCTAATCGCCACTGGTTGAAAGTTCAGTGGCAGGTCAGAGGGTCTGGCTCGACGGCCTTAGCTTCAGGCTATCCGGCCAATCCCGGCGATCACCCAGCGACACGATGACTGACCAGTGCTCAGCGCCACCGCCGGAGCTGCAAAAAGAGTTGCGTATGATTGAGCGTTCGACCACGTTGCTGTCGATCTTGATATGGCCTCGTCCAGGATGCGCGAGAGGCGCTTCCCAGCGCGAGAGCGTGTAGGGGATCGCCGCTGTGAGCTTGGTCTTCTGACTGATTTGGCCGAGCTTCTCTAGCCGCCCTGGGTCCAGTGCCGTGATGGTTGAGCACTTTTTGCCTGCGTGCAGCAAGGCCTCGTTGGCCTCGGCTACGGATGTCATCCTCGATCTTTTAGAGTTCGCGGATCCTTCTTAGCGCCTCGATCGGGCGCGGCATGGCAGAAGGCGAGCGTGAAGCCGCTTTTCGTCGGCCAGCAAGCGATGGCCCGCTATAGCCGTCGACCTGCAAGTTCCGGTAGAGAGCCTGCGAGATGAGCGATCGCACGCTGGGCCTTTTCGGTCCGGCGCATAGACATAAGACGCCCGGCGGTCCGCTCCCTCCCTAATCAGTCATCGCGGGCATAAATCCAGAGTAGGCCTGTCTTCGTCTTGCCGACCCCGGAACGAGCACCGGCGCGGTCGTCGCACGTCGGCGAAGAGTTTTGGCGAGGACTTCGGTTTTGCTAAAGCAACCGTTCATGGACCAGACGTAGGTGCCAGTCCGGCGCGGCCGACTACCGGCGCTGCCAGCAGCCTGGGCAAGCGAACCAAATTGTAGCCCGCCAAGTTATGCCGCGCCCGCGGTGGCACATCCTCGCAGCTTGACCTTGGCCATGCCGTCTGAGGTCTTGACTGACCGAACCCTCCTCTGACCCCTTAGGGCAGTGCTGACTGAGATCATAGCCCGGATGGCGCTTCGTGCGGTCATCGATCGCTATACGCGAGGCTTGTTGCTTTCTGCTCAAATGGGCGTTGAAGGCAACGCGCGGCGTGATCTTGCTCTTTGCAGGTCCTTGACTGGCGCGTCCTAGGCTTCGCCAGCGCCAGTCGATGCGCCGTCGCGGCGTCTGCGGTCCAACATAGCGAGAGCGGCATCACGCTCGCCTGTGCCAGGCCTGGGTATGAAACTTTCCAGTCAAGCCGGATTGGCCAGCACCTGGGTGCATAACCAACCTGTTGTCGCGGCTTCATTAGCATGAGGTGCCCGGAAACGAAGATACGTATGGACCCCGCCCCGCTTTCCAATTGAGCCTAGGGGCTGCTGATTCCTTCTTCGCCAAGGGTCGTGAACGGCGTGATCGACCAATGGATTAGGTTGATGGGACGATGAGTGTCGCCTCGGTCGAGCAATGGTGGATGAAACTGCGATGACATGTCCGATAGGATCTCTGTAATCGCCCTGCCTGACGCCCTGCCTTCAGGTTTTCGACATAAAATTTCACCTCGGTCACACCTGATCTTAATGTCGCCAGCGATCTAATCCAGTGTGCCAGGAATGAGGTACCGTACGGCCGCACTGCGAGAATGCCTTCTTCGCAAATCCCAGTCCTCGCCGTGACTGCTAGGTGCAATACTGCAAGCCAGCTGAACCAATTGAGGATCTGTCCCCTCATCGAGGCGCGGATTGACTTGGATGACGACGGGTCCAGGCTTCGTCCACGGAGTTCAATGTTCGTTGGCCCAGCTGAGGCCGTGAGCTTGCAAGCAATTCTGTGACACGTTGACGATACGATCATGCTCGTCATTAGTCAGCAGGGTTGGTTGGACAATTCACCTCTCGGAAGAGGAAATGGGGTGGCCGGCCGAAGTCCGCCAGCGGCAATAGCAATGACCTCCTTTCCCATCTTGTTAGCGCCGCTGGTTGCAATGGCGCTTGGTACTGAAGACTTCAGTGCAGCTGTTGGCGGTGCCCCAGAACTCGACCTGCTTTTGACGCCGAACCTTTCCGTTCTGTTCCCCATGCGGCAGTCTCGGCTCGATAGGAAGCATCGGCGATTCTTAGACAATGATAACTTCGTGGGGCCGCAGGCGATCCATTTAAACATCGATGGGGCTTTTCACCAAGCGCACAAGAACTCGAGGGACCCGTCGTGTCCTCGCGGCGAAAAAGATGCGACGGCGCAAGGCAAAGGCGCGTTCACATTGGACGGGAAGATGGTCGATCTACCGGTTATTCGAAGGGTCCGAGAAATCATCTCCATGGATCAGGGCGCCGAGTTGGCCGGTTGAAGCCTCGGCGGGTTGGGTCCATTCTGGACACATAGGTTACGGTTTTGGTCAAACCACACTGAGATGACACGACAGTTAGGCGTCATGTCGCTCTGCAATTATTGCTGTCGCGCCATCACATTTCGAGATAGATTACATCATTGCAGTCCGCCCTCGGAAGAGTACCCGTGGAAATCAGGCAGTTAAGATACTTTGTTGGCGTGGTCGAAGCAGGCAGTTTCACGAAGGCCGCTGGCTTTCTGAATGTCGCCCAGAGTGCGCTGAGTCTGCATGTGCGCCAATTGGAGGAAGGCTTCGGCACTCAGCTGCTGATACGCGACAGGACCGGCGTGAGCGTGACGGCGTCAGGAGCCAAACTCCTGGAGCGGGCGCGGGCGATTCTCAAAGAAATTCGAATTACCGAGGTGGAATTGACCAACACAGCCGCTTCCCCCGCCGGGGAGGTGACTATTGGCATTCCGTCTGGAGCTGCTCGCGTCCTGAGCGGTCCGCTGCTTGAGACGGTAAGACACGAACTGCCCAAGGTGTCCCTCAAGATGGTCGAGGGTATGACGGGACCGCTAGAGGAATGGATGGCGGCTGGACGCTTCAATCTGGCGGTTCTGTACCGCACTGCGGACAGTGTGGGGCGAATGACTGTGCTAGCGCGCGAAGACCTTTGTCTGGTGGTTCCGTCCGGCGAGCCACCGTTTGAAGATGCGATATCTCTGGCCGACCTGCATGCATTCCCCCTGGCGGTTCCCATGCGCAACAACAATGTCAGGCGTTCGGTGGCTGATGTCGTCGCACAACACGGTTGCGCGATGGACGTCAAGTTTGAAGTGGACTCGCTCTCAACGATCATCAACATGGTCGTAGAGGGAAAAGCGCATTCTATTCTCGCCCCGTCTGCCGTTCAGAAAGAAGCCTCTCAAGGGCTGGTCCGGACGGTCAAGATAGTCGATCCGGTAATTACCCGCTCCGTGGTGCTTGCTGTAAATCCCAAAGATGAGCGTTCTGCGGCCGTTTCTGCGGTCCGCAAGCTCATTCCGAAGGTCGCCAGAGAATTGATTGAGAGCCGGGGCTGGGTAGCATCGGCTCCTGACGCGACCTGAGAACCATCGATCTGTAAACAACGGCATGACTTCCTTCCTGTCGGAACAGATCGATCTGGATTCCAGATGGATTTAGGCACTAATCGATATTTGACCCGCTGCGACCATCGCGATGAAACTGGCTCAAGCGAGCTCAGCGGCTTCGAAAATTGAAACGGCGCTCGCATGGCCAGAATCACAAGTGGAGCCCGCGATGTCCCACGCCAGGAGCTACGAGCTCTTCATTAATGGCAAATGGCGAGCCGGTGGTAGCCGAGCCACTTTGCCGGTGATCAACCCGGCGACGGAGAAGGTATTTGCCTCAGTGGCCTCGGCTACGGTTCCAGACTTGGATGAAGCTCTTGCTTCGGCAGAACGCAGCCGCAAGGCGTGGTCCTCACGCCCCGCCAAAGAGCGTGGCGAGATCCTCGTCTCTGCCGCCAGCAATCTGGCTGAGAAAGCTGGCGCCGCAGCCAGGGACCTGTCGTCCGAACAGGGAAAGACGATTGCCGAAGCAACAGGAGAGTACGCGCGCGCAGTCGAAACGCTGGAATGGAATGGCCGGCATGCCGATGAGTTGTCGACCCCGATTCCGTTGGGTCCGAACAGGATGATCGTCCCGGAGGCCCTCGGTGTCGTCGCTGCCTTTACGCCGTGGAACTATCCAGCCGTTCTCATCGCCCGCAAGCTCGCCCCCGCGCTGGCGGCAGGCTGCCCGGTGATCCTCAAAGGGGCCGAAGAGACGCCAAGCGTGGCTGTCCATGTCGTGGAATCTTTGCGTCAAGCAGGGATACCGGAAGGCGTGGTCAACCTGGTGTTCGGTGTTCCTGTGCATATATCACGGCATCTGCTCAGTTCGCCAATTGTCAAAGTCTTGACGTTCACGGGGTCGACCGCTGTTGGGAAACAGCTGGCCACACTGGCCGCGAATAATCTGCAGCGCTGCATCCTTGAGCTCGGTGGACATTCCCCGGTTATTGTGTGCGAAGATGCCGACCTGGCAACGGCGATACCGGCTATTTCGGAATACAAATTCGAGTGCGCGGGCCAGAGTTGTAATGCGCCCAGCAGGATTCTTGTCGCCCGATCCCGCTATGAGGAATTCCTGTTCCGGATGACGGAGGCGGTCCGAAAAATCAGGATCGGTCCACCGGATGACCCTGCAACGCAGATGGGTCCCATGGCAAACGCGCGGCGAATCGAGGCCATGCAACGCCTGACCAAAGATGCGGTAGAGGGCGGCGCCCAAATCGAGACCGGTGGCATCCCCCTTGACCGACCGGGGTTTTACTGGCCGCCAACCATCCTGACTGGCGTACCGAAGGAAGCGAGAGTGCTTCATGAAGAGCCGTTCGGACCAATTCTCACCGTGGCTCCTTTCGATACGATCGAAGAGGCGATCGATGAAGCCAACGCCACGGAGTACGGTCTGGCCGCCTACTTGTTTACTGGCGCGGCCGATACGCAACAGAGGCTTGTGGGCGGTCTTTCTGCGGGCGCTGTTAGTGTGAATTACCTGAAAGGGGTTTCCGCTGATGCCCCTTATGGAGGAGTCAAACAAAGCGGCTATGGATATGAAGGCGGCGAGCAGGGGGTGCGAAGCTTCCAGATTCTGAAAATGGTCAATGGCCTCGGTTCATTTGGATAAAATCCGGTGGGAAACAGAACACGGACCATGGCCGGTAGCGACATCACAAGGAGCGTCGCCGACGCCCTTCAGTACATCTCGTACTATCATCCTCCAGATTATATCCGGTCTCTTTCTCACGCATACACGCGAGAACAGAGCCCGTCGGCGAAGAATGCCATAGGTCAGATTCTGCTGAACTCCCGCATGGCGGCCTTTGGGCGGCGCCCGATTTGTCAGGACACCGGACTTGTGGTTGTCTTCGCAAAGGTCGGCATGGATGCCCGCATTAAGTCAACAGCCAGTTTCGCGGATCTTGTGAATGAGGGCGTACGTCAAGCCTATCTCGATCCGGACAATCCCCTTCGGGCATCGATCGTTGCGGATCCCCTCGCTAGACGGGTCAACACCCGCGACAACACACCGGCAGTTGTCCATGTCGACCTGGTGCAAGGTAACCAGATTGAGATCACCATCGCCGCGAAAGGCGGCGGGTCGGAGAACAAGGCACGTTTTACCACCCTCAATCCCACCGCCTCCGTTTCCGACTGGGTGGTCAATACCGTTTCGACCCTTGGCAGCGGGTGGTGTCCACCTGGACTGATCTCTGTCGGCATCGGTGGTAGCGCTGAAAAGGCGATGCTGCTGGCCAAGGAGGCCATGAACGAGCCCATAGATATGGCGGAACTGATCGCAAGGGGGGCGTCAAGCGCAGAAGAGGGGCTGCGGATTGAGCTTTATGAGCGGATCAACGCGCTTGGTATCGGCGCCCAAGGCCTTGGTGGTCTGACGACAGTCGTTGACGTCAAGGTTGCGACCTATCCTACTCATGCAGCGTCCAAGCCTGTGGCGCTCATCCCGCAATGCGCCGCCAACCGGCACCTGAAGTTTACTTTGGACGGCTCTGGACCCATCAGCCTCCAGCCGCCCGATTTGCGCGAATGGCCCGACATCGGAGCCGACGAATTGAACCCAGCCGGCGTCCGGCGGGTCAATTTAGATACGCTTACGAAGGAAGAGACGGCATCGTGGCGCTGCGGTGAAACGCTCCTGCTTTCTGGAAAGATGCTGACGGGCCGTGACGCTGCCCACAAACGAATGGTCGAACTGATTGATGCCGGCAAGCCGCTCCCAGTCGATCTGAGGGGCCGCGTGATCTACTACGTCGGTCCCGTCCGGGCAGTGAGGAATGAAGTCGTTGGACCCGCCGGTCCAACAACCTCCAGCCGCTTGGACGATTTTACGGACAAGGTGCTCGCCGAAACCGGCCTTTTCGCGATGGTGGGCAAAGCGGAGAGGGGACCGGCGGCCATCGCGTCGATTGTAAGACACAGAACGCCATACCTTGCTGCAGTGGGTGGCGCTGCGTACCTGATTTCAAAGTCGATTAAGGCGGCGCGGATTGTCGCCTTTGAAGACCTGGGCATGGAAGCCATCTATGAATTCGATGTGCAGGACATGCCCGTCGTCATGGCTGTCGATGTTGAGGGAAACTCCATTCACAATTCCGGGCCTCTTGAGTGGCGTAAGCGTATGGCAGCCGACAGCATCGCACGCAACATCGGTGTTTGAGTCTTTCCGGTTGGGCGATTTCGGCCAGACCCGAGCGCCAAATTATCGGGCAAGCCATAAGACGAGCGGCATTTGCGGTGCCCTGCGCCTCGGCGAGCCGGCCAAGCAAGGCCTTCAATTCACCCTAATAGTTGAATGTGCGAGTGAATACTGCATTGAGTATGCCGTCCATGCGATCGAGGGTCGAATGCAGTCGCGCGTCTATCAAGTACGGCAGCGAGATTCAAGAAAATCGGTTATCTATTTATCATGGTCTCCGCCGCCGCCGACTATTCTCTCCAGCTGCACCATTGCCCCGTTGGGCGTTGGGGCGATAGCCAAATTACTTCTGCAGCTTTTCTCAGCGGATCGCTCACCCTCAGCTGATTTTCGTACCCCATTCTGGCACATCTCGGGCCTGGAACGGATGCCTTCCACTGCTACATTCGCTCGTTTCAATTGATGATAGAATTGATCGGCACACAACGCGATGTCATCGCTGAGAGCATAGGTTATGAAGTCGAAACCCGATCCCGTGCAACTCGACAGTTGGGACCTGCGGATCCTCTCCGAAATTCAGGCAGACGGTCGGATTTCAAAAAGTGAGCTTGCAAAACGAGTTCATCTTTCGGCGTCCGCCTGTTCGGAGCGGCTCCGAGCACTCAAGGCCGCGGGGATTATTGAGGGATTTTATGCGCGGCTGAGTCCTGCCCTCATCGGCGGCATGATCTTTGTGATGGTGGAGGTCGTGCTGGATCGTCATCGTCTTGAGGACCAACGACACTTCGAAACTGCTATCCAAGACATTCCGGAAATCCTGGACTGCTGGGCAATTGGGGGGCGCGTGGATTATCTGATGCGGGTCGCATCTCGTTCTATGGCCGCCTATCAGGATTTCATGGAGGGACTGCTGCAGGCAGGCTTGGGGATTGATCAATACTATAGCCTTGTCGTCACGAAACCAGTGAAGTCCAATTCACCGATACCTTTGTCCGCCCTGAGGCAACGGTAACCCAAAAGCTAAGTTTCAACGGCGTTTGGCACGGATCCCGTAGATTCGTCGGCAAAAGGCACCCATTCCGACGAAACTCAAGGGACATTTGCGGTATACTAATTGCTGGAAAAAGGTGGCCGAGCGCTATCCGCCAGTTGATCGCGAGCAAGGACGATGCGCTTGAGCAATCTGGAACCGATCTATTCCAGGAGAGGATCGAAGCAGCCATCGGACGCACTTGCCCAGCACGGTTACGGCGAGAAGCCAAACCGGATCGTGCCTGGTTGAGGAGGCGTCCATATCTAAGATGCGAAGTGCCGAAAAATGCCTCTACCGCTACTTCAAGGGGGGAACTTTCGCCCTGGATTGGCGATCAGTGGCGATTGAGCTTAGTCGCGGTCAGCGCATCCGTGTAGGGGGCGAAATCTACAGCGAGGGTTTGGCAAGCCGACGGGTAGCGGGAGTGCAAGCTGGCCCGCTCGGCCTTGGCGACCAACCCGGCCCTCGACGCCTGCGGACATTCGGAGATCGCGTTTTTACGTCCTAAGTTCGTTGCTGTTCGAGATTAGGAGATCGTCTGTCCTGTTTGACATTGCTGGTCTCCGCAGCCTTCTAAGCGAGGAGCATGGCTGTGCCGGGATCGCGTAGGTGGGTGACAAGGCCGGTCACTCCTGCCACCCGACGTGGTCTTTGAGAAGGTGGAGGTTGCGCTACCGGCTGGAGAGCATGGTGCCAGTTTTCACAAGACAAGGGTCGCTTAATCGAATGGGCGTCAAGTTCATAGATTGCGAACAGATCATGGGGGGATTTGAATAGTGCTACTGACCGAGGCAGAGCTGAAAAGAGTTGCGAATGCCAGTCGAGGACATAGAGCCGCATCGATCGTTCTAAAGGAAGAGACGGCCGCAGCTACAGCCAGATCGTCATTCGACGTTTTTCTGTCACATTCTTTCAAGGACGCAGAGATCGTTCTCGGTGTGAAGCGAATTTTCGAGGAGCTTGGGTTCACTGCTTACGTAGATTGGGTCGAAGATTCACAACTGGACCGCACAAAAGTCTCCTCGGCCACCGCCGAGTTGCTGCGGACCCGTATGAGGCAGTCAAAGACGCTAATCTATGTGCATTCAAACAATTCTCCAGGATCCAGATGGATGCCTTGGGAGCTTGGCTTTTTCGATGGGTTTCGGACCGCGGTAGCGGTTCTGCCCGTGGCAAAAAATTCTTCGGAAACATTCTCCGGGCAAGAATTTTTGGGCCTATACCCTTACATTGATGGGACAGGACCTGCATTCCTGTTTATGAACAGAGGGACCGCGCCTCGCTCAAGAATAGGCTCTGTAAGCTCGACTGCTAACCTCACGTTTGCCAAATCCTGGCTTAAAGAATTTACCGCCACAAAATAGACTGGTGTGCTTCAAAAATGAAATATCCTGGACTCTATAATAGCGCCGACGTGGCATCCAACGAGCAGCAGGCGACGTTTCTGCGCCTGATCCGGGCAGAGTACGTTCTTCTTTTTTTAGCGTCGGTGCTCTCTTTGGACTTGTCGCCATCAAAAGCCTATTTCGGTGTCTATGCTGCGGTATTTCTTTGCTCAATGGGAGTCCTCATTTTCCGGTCGGTCACAAAGCCCGAGCAGGTCTGGTATCAGGCTCGAGCTCTGGCAGAGTCGGTGAAGACATTGACTTGGCGCTTCGCGATGCGAGCACAGCCGTTCGATGACGCGCGCGCCGCTGACGCCAGAGCTGATTTTCGAAAGCTCATGGAAGGTATCCTTGATAGCAATCGTCACCTTGGTAGCGCGTTGAGCGGCACCGATTCAGCATCCCCCCAAACAACCGACCAGATGATGTCGATAAGGGACTCCCCGCTAAAAGAAAGAAAAGACCTATATCTGCAGAGACGAATCTGCGACCAACGGAAGTGGTACGAGAAGAAGGCGCGCTCGAACAAGAGGTCCGCGAAAGTCTGGATGGGCCTTGGTATTTTTGCATACGCTCTGGGATTCTCGTTCATCGTAGTACGCATCGCTGACCCCGCGATGCCAGGCTGGCCGACCGAGCCGCTAATTGTCATCGCCGCCTCCCTTATTGGGTGGACCCAGATCAAGAAATTTAACGAATTGGCATCGGCTTACACGTTGACAGCTCACGAGATCGGCTTGACTGCCGACCTTATTACGGACGCCAACTCGGATGAGGCATTCTCCGCCGCGGTGAACGAAGCCGAACTGGCTTTCTCACGGGAGCACACCCAGTGGGTTGCTCGTCAAAACAACTAAGAGACAACAATGGCATACAGCGATCCGACCTATGTAATATTTGACGGCGATGAAGACGCTTGGGCATACCGCTTTATGAAAGGGTGGAACGCCAGCGAGAATGTGAGTTTTGAATTCGCGAACGCTCACGATCTGGACAATATGACGAGCCGAGCACAGGACGAAGATTATGTTAAACGCAATCTTCGCAACAGAATGAATGGATCGAGCCAGGTACTTGTCCTGATCGGTGAGAAGACGAAAAACCTTTTTCGCTTCGTGCGCTGGGAAATGGAATTGGCTCTTGATCTAGGTCTGCCGATAATCGCAGCAAACCTTAACGGCTCGCGGCAACAAGATGTGAGCTGTCCGCCTATCATCAGGGACAAATGTGTTGTGCACGTGCCGTTCAAGATGAAGGCCATCAAGCACGCGCTAGCCAATTGGCCGAGCGAATTTCATCGGCTTTCAAACGCTCAGCGTGGCGATGGCGCCAGGAGCTATGGCGAAAGCACCTATCGCGATCTCGGCTTATAATCGCCACCTAAAAGCACTTAGCCGCCCAAACATCCTCGCCATCCGCTGGCGGCGACTAGCCTTAGCAACGTCCGCCAGCGTGTTCCGAGCTTGCCGAGCGATGATAAGAAGAGCACGACGTCCGATTTGCTGAGTTTGGCTGAAAGCTGCAGGTCATGTGCAACCTATTAGAGGAGCCCCGCTCGAAGCGTCGGATCGTCAGACAAGATCATGTCGCGCGAGGGCGCTGGTTTCGCGAGGAAAAGGAGCGGCTGTTCGATGTTTGAGGCTTGATCCAGCGTTTCGAGACTGCACGAGCGGCCAGCATTGATGGAGGCAGCTTTTCAGGCCGCGCAATTCTGTCGGCTCGCCCCCTCCTGCGAGCCGCAGCTCGGCTCGCCCTGCGCAGCAACCACGAATTTGCGATCGCAAGAAAGGCAACACGCTGACGATAGAACTTGGCGGCGCTGGTCGGCTGCGAATCAAGATGTCAATGGCAAGGAGCTCTCGCCGCGCGTCTTTGCCGGGCCGAACCTTCTGGCTATGCTCCTTCGAGAAGTCTGCCGAGCACCAGCCGCCGCACCGCCAAAGCTATCAATATGCGCGAGGGCACGACCTCAGCCTCTCAGCGCTGGCCAACCAGGTTGGAGCCTGTGCCGCGGCACGGAACCCGCTGCCTGCTGATCGAGGCGAATGTGCTTTGCCCCTGATCACCTCATTACCACCCTTGGGAAGGGCAAGACCGATCCGGACCGTCAGAATGTAAGGGATGACCGGCAGTTCGGCGGAACATGGCCGCCGGCGCTCTATCGTGCCTCGCGCGGCCGGCGGGAACAGCGTCCCGAGCGCTATTCATCCGTCAATATCGCCCGCTAATCGGGCACTATGCTGGGCGCATGCGCGTCGTAAGCTGTTCGTGTTTGCAGGACGCGCCCCCGACCCTCGGCTAAGGCGAAGGTGACGCCTTAGTTTTCACGGCAATTCGGGCCGATCCCGCGAATTTCACGGCGAATAACCTGCATTCCCGAGAAACTCAAGGGACGTTTCCGGTATGCTATTTGCTAAACAGGTGGCTGGCCGAGTGCCCTCCGCCAATTTATCGCGAGGAGAGGGACATGCGCTTGAGCAATCTGGGAACCGAGCAACTCCGGGAGAAGGATAGAAGCTTCGTCTTCCATCCTTCTACGCATCTGGCCAAGCACAGCCGAGGCGAAACGCCAAATAGGATTATGGCCGGTGCGGAAGGCGTCTATATCTGGGACACCGAAGGCCGAAGGAGCCTCGACGGTTTCGGAGGACTCTACTGCGTCAACATGGGATATGGATGCACGGAGATCGCCGAGGCCATTGCCAGGCAAGCACACGAATTGCCGTTCGCGCACGTCTATGCCAGCCAAGGTACGGAGCCGGTCGCCCTGTTGGCAGAGGCCGTGGTCGAGTATTTCGGTCAGAACATGCGAAGGGTCTATTTCGGCCTCTCCGGTTCCGATGCCAACGAAACCAACATCAAGCTGGTCTGGTACTATAATAACATTCTTGGCCGGCCCGAAAAGAAAAAGATCATCTCGCGAAATCGCGGCTATCACGGGTCTGGATTGGTCACGGGTAGCCTAACTGGCCTTCCCTTCTTTCACAATTTCTTCGACCTGCCTCTGGATTTGGTGCGCCATACAACCACGCCGCACTATTACCGCCAGGCGCGTGTCGAGGAGAGCGAGGAAGCGTTCTCCCGGCGCTGTGCCGATGAGCTTGAAGCCTTGATCCTGGCCGAAGGACCGGAAACGGTTGCAGCTTTTATCGGAGAGCCGGTACTTGGGACAGGAGGTATTGTGCCGCCCCCCAAAGGGTACTGGACGTCCATTCAAGCGGTGCTCGACAAATACGATATCCTTCTAATCGCGGATGAAGTGGTCTGTGGCTTCGCGCGAACCGGCGAGAAGTTCGGTTCCCACCTGTATAACATGCGTCCGGATTTCGTGACCATCGCAAAGGGTTTGAGTTCCGCCTACCTCCCCATCTCCGGGTCAATCATTGGCGACCGTGTCTGGTCGGTTTTGGAACAAGGAACTGAGAAGCACGGCGCACTCGGCCACGGCTGGACATATTCGGGGCACACGCTTTGTGCCGCAGCCGCGCTCGCCAATATTCGACTGCTTAAAGAAAAAAATATTCTGGAGCATGTCCGCGATGTTGGACCGTATTGGCAAGACCGGATGAAGGCCGAGCTGGCGGGACATCCCATCGTTGGTGAAGTTCGCGGAGTGGGTATCCTGTCGGCCGTAGAGATGATGCGGGACCCAAAACAAAGGATACCATTCGAACCCGACCTTCAGGTCGGGGTGCGCACTGCAGCTGCTCTGTTTGAGAATGGTGTCATCGGACGGGCCATGCCGCATGGCGACATCCTCGGTTATGCCCCCCCCCTGATCATTACCCGAAAAGAGATCGACATCATTGTCGACGCGACGGTAAAGTCGGTCGATACCACCTATCGCGCGCTGAAGGCCGAGGGTGCCGTATGATTTTGCGATCGCGAAGGAGCGAGTCCGGAGGCAGGCATGTCCCTGCGCGCTACTGCGCCGAGCAGACCCAAAACTGTTGAATTCCAGATATCTGATCTTGAGCATGCTCCGGGCTATTTCAGTCACGATTTGTAACCGAATCAGTTCTGCCGCCGCTGTCCTGTTGCCCAACGACCAGGACCTCTGTGCGGCGCGCCCTGCGGGTGTACCTCCCCGCCGGCAGGGCGCCCTTTTTGACCCACGTAATCAGTATCATTATGGCCCGTGCGGGATCGAGGGTCTGGTAAAGGTCATCTGCACGTTCCGATGCAGATTGAGCTTAGACGTGCCCTTTACATCATTGCAGCGGGCCATAATCATTGCGGTGAATTTTATCACGTCAGGTATATAGAAGGACGATACTCACACGCCACCCCGTTCACAAGGAAAGGCATTTTAATATTGTTGAGACGATTTGCCTATCAAAGAAAAGAAAGCATCGCAACACTTCTTTGCGGATCACGGCGCCCCGGGTGGGGGATGAGCGGCTATCCGAATTGTTATGCTAATGCCGACCCAAATTCCTGCAAAAGCTGGGGTCAATGATGGCTTTTGGTCAGCGCAGGATGATTTCTCCTGATTTGGTCGGTGCAGGGGCGGTCATGATTTAATGCATGGAGATTCTCTGATTGAGCTGTTGAGATCATGAGGCGTCTGCCAGACGCCCATCGGGTGAGCCCAGCATGATTGGGATGACCGACGAAGATCGAAAGTGTGGCAGCATTCTGGAGCCCGGTCAGCCCAGCGACGCCCGCGAATTCAATCACGTTTGTCGGGACATACACGACGCAGCCGGAAGGCGTGCAGAAAGAGGAAGAATCGAGCGCGACGATGACGAGGCACATGCCACTTGTTTTCGAGACATTCCTTGAAAGACTGTCACAGAGTATCGATGAGGCAGATTTCCGGGATGCCATGGCTGAGGCGGCCGGACGACTTGACCTAATCTTCTTTGCCTACCTCTCCTTGCCAGCACGGCCTTCCGGCAAACCGAGGTTAATTTCAAACTATCCACCCCGCTGGACCAGACAGTATCTGGAAAATCAGTATGAGAAACTCGATCCTGTGGTCTTGCGTGCTCGAAATGGCGGCTGCCCGTTTCACTGGGGATCGAATTTGGGAGGCGATAAAATGTCGCCGGCTCAACAGCAGCTATTCGATGAGGCGGCTCAATTCAGCATCTGCTGCGGTTTGACGATCCCAATTGTCGATCTCCGCGGCCGCATCGCTGCGGTTACTTTTGCCGCCGATGAGCCTCGTCCAGTATTTCTTCGGGTCGCTGAGCGGTACGAACAAGCTCTTCAACTGATGGCGGCCTGCTTTCATCGTTGCGTTCGCCGCAAATTGCCGAGCGATCGAACAGTGGATGGGGTTTCGCTGACATCCCGCGAATATGAGTGCCTGAGGTGGGCAGCGCGGGGTAATTCAGCCTGGGTGACCGGCCGCATCTTGGGTATCAAGCCACGCACGATCGCTTTTCATTTGGACAATGCCAAGAAGAAGCTAGGCGTGCGAACCCAAAATCAGGCTATAGCCCTTTTGGGGTCCGAAGGGTCCTCAATTGTCTGAGAAGCTTTTTGATCCCCTTGTGCTCGGGCCATTCGATCGCGCGCTTTGTATCGAGCGTTGACTGGATGCCGAGATCTTCTGTTCCGCCGGCTCGGGCGATGCAGCCGTATTCTTCCAGTCCGCGCCGGTGATCATAGTCTATGGGTGCTCGAGCGGGTGTGTCGTCGCTGACGAGCTAGTTGTGGAGCCTCAACAGGTTGTCCTCGGTTAGAGCGAGGCGACTGATAGGTGTTTTGGACTTTAGGCTCCCGTGGGGACGGTGCCAATTGTATCTGTGCAGCCAGACCGGCAACTCTGCGGCGCGGTGATCTGAAGTCGGATAAGCGATGGCATAAGCCCATTCGCGCAGTGCTGTCTGGATGAAGCGCTCGGCCTTGCCATTGGTCTTGGGTGTATAGGGTCTTGTCCTGACGTGCTTGAGGCCGAGATCGCGGCAGGCCTTGGCGAAGGCCTTTGATCTGTAGCAGGAGCCGTTGTCGGTCATGACGCGGGCTATCGTGACGCCGAGGCTGGCGTAGTAGGCCACCGCCGCCTTGAGGAAGGCGATGGCGCTTTCTTTTTTCTCGTCGGGCAGGATCTGCGAGAAGGCGATGCGGGAGGCGTCGTCGATGCAGACATGGACGAACTCCCAACTGCTGCCGCGCGAGCTGGCATTGCCGGTGCGCTTGCCGGTAATGCGATGACCGATGCGCTCGAAACGACCGAGCTTCTTGATATCGATATGGATCATCTCGCCAGGATGCTCGCGCTCGTAGCGTCGGATCGGCTCGGCCGGTTCGATATCCCGCAACCGCGACAGTCCGGCACGCTTGAGAACCCGGCTAACGGTGGCGGGCGAGACGCCGACCTCATGGGCGATGTGCTTGCCGGTCCAACGTTGCCGCCGCAGCGCCATGATGCGCTCGGCGATCAACGCAGCGGTGGCCTGCGGCATATTGGCGGGCCGCGAGGAACGGTCGATCATGCCGGCCCGCCCTTCGGACTTGTAGCGCTCGACCCAGCGCGCCACGATCTTGGCCGACACGCCGTAGACACGCGCCGCATGGGCTTTGGAGAAAGCGCCTTCTATCACCGACAGCGCCATCTCCTCTCGACGCAGCGGTGTGAGACGGGCATTCTTATGGATGTTCATTCGGACCCTCCGGTGAGTGCTGAAGCTTGGTAACTCCAGTCTCCCCGGTCCGGTCCGAATGGACAACCTCCCGAAAGCTCACAGCTAGTCGTGCGGTTATATAGTTTCCGAGGATGGCCCGCTTGCATACCTGCCTGCCGGTAATCTCTAACCCTTGACTTAGGGCGATGGCTATCGGTTATGCGGCTTGAAAGCGAAGAGGTGGACCCTTCGTCGAGCGCCGGTACGATATGGAGTGCTGCTCCGGGCTAATACCCATCCAGACAGAGCGGAACCTTCTATCACGTCAGACGCTCGGACAGTTGCCAAACCCCGATTTCCTGGGAACTGAATTGTGCTCGCCACCGGGTCCATTTTGCCGGCGCGTCTGTGGTGCAGGCCCCGATCAGCCTGACCAATGGCACAGGAACGCTTCTATGACCGAGCACTGCGAATTTGTCAGCTGGCGAACAATTCCTTGTAGCCGCTCGTCACCATCCAGTTCGCACGGTCGAGATGACTACGAAGCGCCTTCCTGGCGCGCTCCGGTTCAAGTGCCGGATCAATGCCGAGGATCAGTTGGGCCATTTCCTCTTCGGGCGCCTCATCGGCTGAGGCGTCCAGGAGCCTCATATAGATGGTAAAGTGCGCCCTGTCGTAGGCGGTAAGACGGTCAGACCAAGGGACTTCGTCGAGCAGTGTTGAGCTTTGAGTCCTATCTGTTCCCGTTGATTGATTCATGTCTGCCGCGAACCTCGCATGTTGATCGCTGGATCCAAGGCAGAATATCCCAAAATGGGATAATCCGAAACGGGGATTAGTCGCTGAGCCGGTCTCTACCTGCCGGTTCACCTAAATGCCCAAATCTCTTCGATCTCCCCGCCACCAGCGGTTTCTGGCCCAGTTGATCTCACTGCGCAATGTCAAAGGGCTGACGCAGGCGCAGGTGGCTGAGAAGCTTGGTCGTCCGCAATCTTTCGTGGCGAAATATGAGGGTGGCGAACGGCGTCTCGATGTCATTGAGTTTCTCGACGTAACTGCGGCCCTCGATGCTGATCCGTGTGAGATTCTGTTGAGCCTGCGCACGTAGTGGGCGCCCGCGCCCATCACCGCGCGTGCCGTGTGCCGGTGGGTCGAGCCCCGATTTTCTTGGCTCTGGCGTCTCGACCATTCCGCTGCGCCTCCTAGCGCGTCGTTAGACTCTCGCAATTCGCTCTGTTTTGTGCCTTTCTCAGCAGGTGGCGCCGCATCCTTCTAGGCCCGCCGCGGCGTCCCGCAACCCTTAGCCAGCTGTGAGCTTTCAGTAGGTTGTCCATCCGGCCCTTCGGATGCGGTGCGGCTCAGACGGCGGACCCGTTCCTGTCATGATTCGCCGCCGCACCCATTCCTGGGAAGCAGCCATTGGCGAGCGGAGGACAAAATGATGAGACAGCGAAGCGCTGGGCCATCCGCGCTGTGGTGATACGTCGATGCATGGCGGTTGCGCGACTTCGTTGCTTGAAGCGAAGCGACCGCACCGCCCATTTCGTCAACTGGCGAACAAATCCTTGTAGCCGCTCGTCACCACCCAGTTTGCACGGTCGAGATGACTGCGAAGAACGTTGCGTGCGCGCTCAGGTTCGCGTGCCGGATCAATGCCGAGGATCACTTTGGCCATTTCCTCTTCAGTGGCGTTGTCGGCCGAGGCGTCCAGGAGCCTCATATAGGTTGTAAAGTGGTCCTTGTCGTAGGCTGTAATGCGGTCCGACCAGGGGACCTCGTCGGCGAACGGCGTGTTCGATCTGGGCTGCAACATCGCTAATTCTATCTCCGGCCAATGGACCCGCGAAGCCCTGTGCCTGCTAAATGTGGATTACATATTATAGTTGATAAACTCAAGCCGCCTGATCCGCTGGCTTGCGTGCATGGATATGCGCAAGTTGGTCGGACGGAATGTGCAGAGGATCAGGCAAAGGAAGCGCCTGACGCAGGAGCAGCTTGCGGAGATTTCCGGGTTCAGTCAGCAGTACATCAGCGGCTTGGAGAAAGGCCGAAGAAATCCGACAATTATCACGATCTATGAACTGGCATTGGCCCTCGGCGTCAGCCACATGGATCTGGTTCGGCCCGACAAACAGGCATGATACACCCGCCCTCCAAGTAGCTGGCCGCCTGATGGCGCGCGCCGGGTGCTCGTGAACCCAGGCTTTTCTTAGGGTCCCCCGGCAGCCCCTGCCATTTGGCTCGCCCTGGCCCGGCGCACCCTATTGGACAGTCGGCCGCTGCGGTTTTTGTCAGCCTTTCCTGGGGCGGTCGGCATTGCCTTTTAGGCCCGCCGCGGCCTCCCGCAACCTTCGCTCTCGCTTCAGGTCCTTCTCTTGGTTACGATCCTTCGGATGCGGTTCGCCTCTTTCAGCGGGCCTAATCGCTTTCTGCCGCCCACCCCACGGGGACAGCCACGCGAGACTAGTATGGAGCGTTGCGGTTAGCGCACGAACAGCAAAGGAACTGAAAAAACAGGCAACTGTCGAAGCATGGCTGAACCAGCCATCGTGTCGGCATCTTGGAGCCGCGTGTTCGCCTTGAGGCCCTGCCGGTAGGATCCCTGCAGTTGAAGTCATTGTCGGCATTCTGACAACAATGGACATGAACCGCCGAACTATCAAGGCGACCAGGTTGTTGTCTAGCAATGGTTTTCCGAATCGGCACGGCACTTGCGTTACCAAAAACAAGTACGCCGCGGCACGGATCGCCCAAGAGGCTGAACGACCTGATCTGTTTGACCCTCGCAGCAGGGGTGGATGGCTAACACAAAGGAAACTTTGAAGGTGGACGTTTTCGAAAGTTCTCCAATACCTGTCAGGAAAACACGGACGCCATCTTTCTCGGTGGATCTAGCCTTGCTGGGAGTCGCATTCGTTTGGGGGGCGAGCTATCCGGTCGGGAAAGGCGCACTGTTCTACGCGCCGGTTTCGATACTTGTTCTTTATCGCTTCCTGATTACTACGATCATTACGGCAGTGGCTGCAAGACATGAGATCGCATTGGTCTCCTGGGGCGATTTCATCCGCGGCTTCGCATTGGGAACAATACTTTTTTGCATCTTTATTGCTGAAACTTACGGC
This sequence comes from Mesorhizobium sp. M7A.F.Ca.US.005.03.1.1, assembly GCF_003997975.1. NCBI lineage: Bacteria > Pseudomonadati > Pseudomonadota > Alphaproteobacteria > Hyphomicrobiales > Phyllobacteriaceae > Mesorhizobium > Mesorhizobium sp. M7A.F.Ca.US.005.03.1.1. The sequence goes on along the minus strand of NZ_RZRO01000005.1, from coordinate 15,345 downwards.
GTTGCATCGACAAGCGCAATGAACACGGCCTTGATCATATCGCTTTGTGTGATTTTCACGCCGAGCATCGACTATGGGCTATCACGGCGACTTCCACCTACGGGCATTTTGGCAAGTGCTGCCATAGCGTGCATCGGTGTCGGCATTCTCACTGGCGGGATCAGCAGGTTCAGCCCGGGTGACGCGCTTGTCTTGGGGGCCGCGATTCTGCGAGCGGTTATGGTCGTTTCCACCAAACGCCTTCTGGCCGGCCGGCAGATTTCATCTGCAGCCCTGACGGCCATCCAAGGATCGACGGTGGCAACACTTACTTTCGTTTTGGCCGTCGCTCAGTTCGGAATTTCAGGCCTTGTTGTGAGGGCCACCCTTCAGTTTTGGGGCGCTGTTGCCTTCCTTGCACTCTTCTGCACCCTCGCTGCATTCTACATTCAAAATGCCGCAGTGAGAAAATCCACACCGACACGGGTTGGCTTCTTGATGGGAACAGAACCTTTTTTTGGTTTCGTTCTAGCGCACCTTCTTCTGAATGAGCCTTTGACAGTACCGAGCTTGATAGGCGCAGGCCTCGTCCTCGCTGCGACGTTTGCTGGCATCTGGTTTGAGAGCAGGACATCCAAATGAACCCCATCTTGGCTTCCACCAAACCCGCCATCGGCGGCATTTCGAGTTTTGAAGATCTGGAGGCTTTTCCGGACCGAACCGCACCAGTTGCAACCATGTTCAGCGGCGGTCTCGACAGCACCTATCTTCTCTACAAGCTGCAAAGCCTTGGCTTTGCGAACATTGAAGCTGTCGCAGCGGATGTCGGAACGCGCATCGATCAGCCTTTGTTGGAACGGACGGCAGCCATGTTCGGCGCGCGCTTTGTCTGCCTCGAAGGGCGGGATGCCTTTGTCGAACAAGGCGTGAAATCAGCCATTCGAGCCCACGCCAAGTACCTTGGCATCTATCCGTTGAGCAGTTCGTTGAGCCGTCCCATAATCGCATCTTTGGTTGTTAATCATGCTAGGTCAATCAACTCACGGCTGGTTCTTCATACAGCAAACCTTTCTCAAAACAGTCTTCCGCGCCTTAACAATAGCATTAAGCGCTCAGGATTTTCCGGCAACTTCGGCAGTCCGTATGAATGCTCTGTGATATCCCGACAACAGAAGACCTCCGACCTGTCCAAGTGTGGAGCGACTTTTGTGGCGGACCGCACGTGGAGCGCGGACGAAAACCTCTGGTGTCGGGAATTCGAGTCGGGGCCTTTGGAAGATCCCGAGAACTTTTCCATCCCCGAGGAGGCATTTGCTTGGACGCGCCACATTCCCGCAGAGCAGCCGGTAGAGATCAAACTCGGGTTTGCAGACGGAAGTCTCGTGTCAATTGATGACCGTGATGTTGCATTGGTCGACGCAATCCCGTTCCTGAATAACACGGTCGGCAAATTCGGGCACGGCCGCTTTGTCGGGCTTGAACACATCACAACCGGCCAAAAGGTTCTCGAAGTCCGCGAGGCCCCTGCCGCGGCCATTATCTTCGACGCGCTGCGTCACCTCGAAACCGCTTCTCTTGACGTGGCATCAATCGTTTTGAAGCAAGGGCTTGAGCAAGCCTGGTCCCAAGAGGCGGTTTCAGGTGCATGGGGCAGTACTATTCACCAGATGTGCGAACGGGCCATTGCATCCGCCCTCGAGGGCGTTAGCGGGAGCGTCAGCTACATAGTCGATCACACACGCTTTTTACCTCGGTCGATCCGAGCCAGGACGCCGAGATACATTAGGGACCGCGACCTTTGGGAATACCAAGCCGCAACCCACATAGCGTTGTCCAAAGCGTTCCGTCCTCGCCAAGTCACCAAAAGGGAGACACCCGTGGAAAACAACGCACCCCAGGCGCCGGCCAACCTCAGTCAACAATGCACTGACGGTCTGGTGACAAATGGATGGTGGTTTTCAAAAGGCGAGCGCGCCGAAGCCTGCTTTGGCATCGAAATTGATGCAGCCTGGAAGAACTTTGCTGACCATTGGAATCGACTTCTTCTCGATGAATACATGCGTGACGGCGGAACATATCGTTACCGGCGCTATAGCGCTTTTGAATATGACGCGACTGACGGAATCTTTAGGCTCCTACCCCACGCCCCCTACGAACAATCAAAAAGTGTCAATCATCTGAATGGCGGCTTCAAGCGCCACTTCGAGCCCCTTGAAAACTCCTTTATAGACCATCCCGTCTTAGAAAAGATTCTGACAGGTTTCTGCAGAATTCTATGTGAAGCCGCCCGACATGATCGTTGGAATATCAAGATCCATCCCTACCGGATTGTCGCGCGCGATGGTGTAAATGGCAAACCGGCACCCGAGGGCCTTCACCAGGACGGGGTGGACTTCATTGCTTGCTATATGATTGGGCGGGTCAACGTCACCGGCGGCATGAGCATGATCACCGACGCCTCAAAGGAGTTCCTCGGCGAGGTCGAAATGAACTCCCCGAATGATTTTGTGATCTGCAACGACCGCGAAACCTTTCACGATGTATCGTCGATTGTGGCCGAAAACCTGAAAATGCCGTACGCTTATCGCGACGTCCTTGTGATCGCCTTCGAGAAATTATAACGCCCAGCGCGCCGAGAGCATTTTCAACAAGGTTCAATACTGCTTGGTATCCTCTCGGGTGTTCCTGGTGCGGGAACAATGCAGGATTAATTTCTTGCATCTAAACACCTAGATAGCAGTTTCGCCTCTCTGGTATGATGGTTTTTGGCCTCGCGGATCTCGCGTAATACGAATGACCGTGGACACCCCCGATCTTCGCAAGAAAGTGAGAAATTATCCTCATGCTGTCCGACGAGGTGGTCTGCGGCTTCGGAGGCACCGGGAACTGGTTTGGTAGCCAGACATTTGGGATGGAACCGGACATGCTCTCGATCGCCGGGGGGCTTTCATCCGGTCACCTGCCCATTGGCGGCGTCATTATCTCGACAAGATTTATCAATGCGCCGCTGACGAGGCCCACAAGGTCGGCGTGTTCGGTCACGGTTTCACCTACTCCGGTCATCCGGTGATAGCGGCCGTCGCCGCCGAGGCGATCAGGATCTACAGCGAGATCGATTTCGTGACCCAGGCGCGTCGTCTCGGCGATCACTTGCATGGAGCCCTCGCGGACGCGCTCGGCGACCATCCGCTTGTCGGTGAAGCCCGCGGCCGCGGCTTCATCGCGGGGGTTCAGATCGTCGAGGATCGTGCGCCCGTCGCGTCTTCGCGCCCGAGCTGAGGATCGGCGATGTCGAGCGGCGGTGCCGCGAGCACGGCGTCATGATCCGCAATATGGGAGAAGTGCTTGGAATCTGTCCGCCCTATATAATCACCGAAAGCGAGATCGACCCCTTGGTTGACGGCATTCGTTCTGCACTCGACGGCGCCGCTGCTGCGAATTCCCGGGTCGGTCGGGTGGCATGAGTTCCAGCATTAAGACCGACTGCTTCACTTCAGTGGATATTATCGAGCAAACGCTCACCCGAGGGGTGCACTTCATCCGTGTCCGGTACAAAACGTCACCCATGTCTCAGGTCGGGCACGCCGCTCGCCAACGACACCGAGTTCGGCCTCGCGGCCTACTTCTACACCGGCGATCTCGGTCGCGCCTTCCGCGTGATGGAAGGACTGAAGTACCGGCGTCAATGAAGGCCTGATCACCACGCCGGAGGTGCCGTTCCGCGGCGTCAAGGAATCGGGCCTCGGCAAGGAAGGCGGCCTCCAGGGCATCGTGGATTATCTCGACACCAAACATGTCTGCATCGGCGGTCTCGGCGTCTAGTGGTTCCCGCCTGACATAGGAGTCCAATCAGAGATTCCCTTTCTGGCCTGCGCGTGCGAGTCTGGCGCATGCGCACAGGAAGATCGTTCACCGTTTCGTCGGCCGATCGCGTCCGTCTGACGGCGCTGATCAGGGATCGCAACGCCCCGCAAAAGCATGTCTGGCGCGCCGAGATAGTGCTTTTGCCCGCCGACGGCGTCGGCACCGGCGAGGTCATGCGCCGCATCGGCAAGTCGAAGACCGACGTCTGGCGCTGGCAGGAGCGCTTTGCCGCGGAAGGCTGTGACGGGCTGCTGCGCGACAAGACGCGACAGTGGCGCATTCCGCCGCTCGGTCCCGATGTCGGCGAGCGCGTCGTGGCACTGACGCTTGCCGATCCGCCGGGCGAGAGGACCCACTGGACCGCCGACATGATGGCGCAAGCCGCCGCAATCAGCGCCAGCGCCGTCAGGCGCATCTGGAAGGCGCATGGTCTCGCACCCCACCGCTGGCGCCAGGTTCAAGCTCTCCAATGATCCGAAGTTCGTCGACAAGTTGCGCGCCGTCGTCGGCCTCTATCTCGATGCGCCGGCCCATGCCATCGTTCTGTCGGTCGATGAAAAGAGCCAGATCCGGCGCTCGACCGCACCCACCCGGCCTGCCGATGAAGAAGGGGCGGCTCGGTACGATGAGGCACGACTACAAGCGCAACGGCACCACCACCCTGTTCGCCGCCCTCAACGTCCACTATTGTCCCGTTGACGAGAATATCATCTTAGTTGCTTGTAAAAATTTGTTCTCCACTTCCGTCTCCATCGTATCTCAGTCAACGCGATGGAGCAGGAAATGACTACAAACATTGTGAAACTGGAAGAAGGCAGGGCAATCGGCTCTAATCGTGACGTGCCGCTGTCAGATCATGAGGCGGAAGCCCTAGGGCATCTTGCGGTGGCGCTGAGTGGCATTTCGACGACCATTCGGTCCGCCGCCTACAAACACGCGCTAAACTCTAGTCACGCGATGAAGCCCCTAAAGGAGACGGAGGACGCGCTTACCGACTACGACGCCTTGGCGAGGGCGGCGGGCCGAAAGCAGCCGAAAGCGGCGGAGGAGGACGACAGGAAGGGGGACGCCCTAGCGAGAGAGGCCGCCGCACAGGTCAGCAGGGTCGATCAGACCCGATCTTCCCGCTGGAGCAGACCGCGAAGGGTACCGGTGGCATCAACGGACTACGTTCGGCAGGTGGTCATGGCAGATAGTCAGCTTGGAGCAGTGTCGGCACTGGTAAACGCGCGGCGAGTGGCTCCAGAACGCTTCCATGCTTCTGTTCCCAGTGTAGATAATAATCCGGATGCTCCGCTTCTGACCTCTTTTTCGGACTATCTGAGCAGGGTGTGCGGACTGGAGTCAAAGTCCCGCGAAGGCGTTCTCCTGGGCAGCCGCCGCTTTCTGGATTGGTTCCATCACCACCATTCCCGGCCAAGCCCTCGGCGCGTTGACGGCTGAGCATGTCCTTGCCGCTGTCGAACATCGGCTGTCACTATCGGCGACCTCCGGTACCCGCACCGGCAGCAACTTCTCACATCGTATTGGGCTGGCCACCACGACCAGAATCTCGCGCGCGTCGTCCCCAGGACGCCCCACTGGCGTTTGGCTCATCTAACCCTCGAACTCGGCTACGGCCCGTCGACGGTCTTCTTCACATGGGTCGGATTCGACGAAATGGACGAGGTCACAGGCGACGGCCATGCTGAACTGCTCGACGACGGCTCCATCGACATCACCTTCTATCACAACGGCGACGAGGCAATCCTCAAGGCCAAACGGGACACTTCTTCAACGGCCTGCTAGGAGATCCGTGTTCGCCTTGCGCTGACAAAGAAGCTCACACATGACGTCCGGGAGACGATGCTGGCAAATGGTCTGGCTGAAGCATTCCACCCACAATACCAAAGCCCGTCCCGATCCAAAGCGCTTCTAAGCACTCCACCTCAGGCGCAAGGCCGGTTGGCCAGTGCATCTTCTTGGTCCGCCGGAAGAGAACCCCGCCCGACAATAGCTTCATGAGGTCTTGCGCTGCAGTGTCGACCGTAAAAAAGGGCGCGCGAGGCGCCCTTCATTTAAACCGGCAGTCGGGAAGCAGACTTCACTCTGATATTCAAAAGCGGTAGGTGACACCTGCGCCTATCAGCCAGGGATCGAGCTCCGCCTTCCCCGTCAGCTTCGCGCCGGTCACCGTGACGTCGAAGTCCGGCTTCAGGAAAAGCTTCTTCACGTCGAAGTTGAGGCCCCAGTGCTGGTCCACCATGTAGTCGAATCCGACCTGCAGCGCCGTGCCGAACGTGTTCTTCACCTTGAGAGCATCAGCGCTGCCAGTGTCCTGGTTGTAGAAGATCGTGTAGTTCACGCCGGCGCCGACATAAGGCTTGAACGCGCCGAGATCGGTAAAATGGTACTGCAACGTGAGTGTCGGCGGCAGCAGCCAAACTTTGCCGATGTTGCCCAACCCTCCGATCGTCCCTTGGCCCGCGATGTTGGCATAAGTGGTACCGAGTATGAGTTCGGCGGCGATGTTGTCGGTGAAGAAATACGAGATATCGAGTTCCGGCGTCACCGTGTCCGAATACGAAAGACCGGAGCCGGGAAGCGTATCAACGTAGCCCAGATCTTTCGTAACGACGCCCAACGCCCGCAGGCGGACCTGCCAAGGGATTGGCGCTTCGGTGACCGAGGCTCCCGTCTCCGCCAGGACGGTCTCTGCTTGCGCAGGCTCCGCGGCGACGGCCTGCTGTCCCACCATGATCAGGGCCACCGCCGCTGCTGTTGCCCGCGCTACGCCCATTCGCGTTCTCGCCATGAGATTCACTCCTTGATGTTCAGAAAGGATGCACTGCACTATTTCGTCTCCTGCTCGAATGAATTGTTGATGGACCTCAAATGCCCCTCTTGCGTTGCAACGCGTTCCGCCGTCTCCGGAGGGTGATCGTTGAAGCCGATTGCGCTGCGGAGAAAATTGGTGCCTAGACTGATGAATGCGGCTTGCTCCCGATTGTCCTCGCCGCAGCCGTGCCCGCCTGCGCTGGCCTCGTAGAAGTAAGCGGGATAGCCAAGAGCCTGCAGTTTTGCGGCCATCTTGCGCGCATGGCCCGGATGGACGCGGTCGTCGCGTTTCGTGGTGGCGATCAGGATAGGCGGATAGGGCTGTCCCGGCGCTGCGGCGTGATAGGCGGAGATTTCCTTCAGGAAAGCCCAATCGTGAACCTTGTCCGGATCGCCATATTCGTCGATCCAGCTCGCGCCCGCCAAGAGCTTGGTGTAGCGACGCATGTCGATAAGCGGTGCTGTGCAGAACAGAGCCCCGAAATGCTCAGGATAGCGGGTCAGCATGTTTGCGATCAGCAGGCCGCCATTTGAGCCACCCTCGGCGGCAATCCGCCTCGGCAGGGTGATGCCCCTTCGCACGAGGTCGGAGGCAACGGCGGCGAAATCGTCGTGGGCGAGACGCTTGCCCTCCCTGCGCCCGGCTTCGTGCCAGCGGGTGCCGAACTCGCCGCCGCCGCGGATGTTCGCCTCGACACACGTGCCACCGCGCTCGAGCCACAGCTTGCCCAGCGGGGAGTTGTAGTAGGGCAGGAATGATACGCCGAACCCGCCATAAGCGGAAAGGTGAATCGGAGCATCTCCGTTCCCGTTCGCCGGACCAACCTGCGTATAGGGGATCAGCTCATGATCGATAGAGACTGCCTCGTGGCGCGTGACCACCAGTCCGGATGCATCGAAATTCTCCGGGCTGCGCTTCAGGATTGCTGAAGCGCTGAGAGACGGCGCGGCATTCAGATCGAACAGCAAGAGCTGCGGCGGCGTGATCGGATCCTGAGCACAGATCAGGACCTCTCCATTGGTCTCGTGAACTGCCGCATCGAATGACCAGACGTCGACAGTACCTTCGGCGGGCAGGGTGTTCAGGACTCGGCGCGTCCATTCCTGGTGGCCGGGAGTGAACATCTCGAAACGCGGTGCGAGATTGACGAGGTAAGAGATAATGAGCTTCCCGTCATTCCAGAAGAATGACTGCATGGAGCGCCTTTCCCCTGGTTGAAACAGGGTCTCAAAACGGCGTCCGCCGGCGAGGAAAGTGGAAAGCGAGATGACGATCAGCGCGTCGGCGGGATGGGTGGTGCCTCCCACCGTCCAGGGCTTGCGCGGCCTTACCGCCAGCCAGTCGCCGAAGACCCGCCACGACGCGTCGCGAGGAAGATCGATCTGCCTCCTCGGCCCGCTCCTATCGCCGATCCAGCTGATCTTCTCGAAGAAGGCCGGCTGCTCGATGAACCAAAGGCGCTCGCTGCGGCCGGTGCGGTCCGAATGACCAGACACTTGGAAGCTTTCGAACCCGGCCTCGAAGATTGCCGGCGTGGTGAGGGGATCCGCGTCACGCTTCCACAGTCGAACTGTGCGCGCATAGCCGGAGCGGGTGGCCATGCCATTACCAAGCGCACTGGAAAGCAGAAGCGTGTCAGGGTCCAGCCAATTAACGTAGCCTTTGGCCTCGGGGAGGTTGAAGCCGTCGGCGACAAAGCTCAGAGAAATCAGGTCGAATTCGCGATGCACGACCGCGTCGCTGCCGCCGCGCGACAGGCGCAGAACGGCTCTTTCCCGTCTCTCCGGCTCGATGGACGCGCCGTCCCAGATCCAGTCCTCTCCGTCGCTAGCCGCGAGAGCATCCAGATCGAGCAGTAGCTCCCATTGGGGATCCGCCTTCATGTAGGCGGCAAGGGTGGTCCGGCGCCACAGTCCGCGTGGATTACCGTCATCTCGCCAGTAATTGTAGAGGTACTGACTACGGCGCGCGATCAGGGGAAGATTGTCGCGATTGTCGAAAATGGCTGTCAGAGCCGCGCGGTCGCGCTCGAACTGCGTTCCACCGAAGTGCTTCAGAGTCCTTGCCGATTGGCCGGCGGCCCAGGCAAGTGCCCGCTCGCCCTCTACATCTTCAAGCCAGACATAGGGATCGTCGTCGGGAGCATCAAGCGTTGGACGGACATCAAATGCGTTCATGTCCGGACAGCCTTCAGAAAGAAGGGATAGAGGCTTCCGTCGGCTCGGGAACGCTCAGTGTCGGTAGCGGCGCCCACATGTTCGAAAAGCGTGATCATTGATGAGTTCTTCCAGTCGGTGCGGCATCGCAGTGCTTTTGCGCATAGGGCCGCAACCTTCGTGCCAACTGGGAAAATCGTTTCGGAACAATGCGATCGCTCTGGAAGCGTTGTGTCACATGTCCGACATCGTCGAGAATCCGACAACGAGTGCTCCTCCTAATCACCGGATCAACCTCCGGCGCCAGTCGTGGACACTGTGCAGAACTCGAGAAGTGAAGCTCATTGGAGTGAACCTGGTTGACGCCCAACATCTTCGCTCTGGAGCGCTTCACGCACACGGATTCATGGCAGACACCATGATGCGATCGATGCTGTTAGAGACCAAGCTGGCTGCGCCTGTGAGTTTCAGCCGCCAGCTGGAAGCAGCGGAGTTCTGAGGAGAAGGGTGGGGGGCCCAAGCCCTGCCGCAATCTTGGCCTGCACCGTCCCCTTGATTGTTGTGGGTCAACGTCTGCCTGCCCGCTGAATTTGGCACGCCTTACACCTACGTCACGACCAAGACCTTCCTGTTGCACTTCGGCCTCGACACACTGCGGGATTTGCCCGATTTCGAGGCGATTGAGGTTGCCGCGCTGCTCAGCAAGGAGAAGCTGCTGGCGGGCGATACTCCCATCGGGCTGGTGAGTGGTGGAGGAGGTGAGGAGCGACACTCCAAGGCCAGGACGGGCTAGCGCAGCAGATACATGGAAGTAATCGCTTGATATGAGCGGTTGAGAGTCGAATCAGGGAACTATGCGATCACTATCGATAAGAGGTGGCAATATCGATCGTGATTGTATCGGGCCACTCTACGGCGAAGGAGGCGGCAACTTGTGTCTCCGACCCGAAACGATTACCTTGCGGCCATTATGAGCAAGCATTTGGCATCCGTCTTGACGACGTGAACGCGCCCTGCAGCGTACAGCTGGACGACGCGGCGCTGGCCGATTGCTTTGCGGATCTCGATTTGGCCAAGCAGCATCCCGCTCATGTCAGCGCCTTTCTCGGCGAGGTCCCTCTCGCCCAGCAAGTCGAGTTCGCAACCGCGCACCACATTCGCGGTCGACGAGATGAAGGCTTTTGCCGCCAAGTTCTCTGCCTGGTCCGGCGAAAGCTATCCGCTCGCCGCATAATGGCTGGACATGATAGCCGACGCCCGTCCCGAATGGCGGCGGCTTTTTCGTATTATATCGACCTGATCGACAAGATGCGGCGGAACAGGGGTCCACGTGCGATGCGGCCAAAGCGGATCCAGCTCTCGAGCGCGACTACGGGGTAGGTGTGGTCGCTGGAGCCGCGGCCGACCTCGACCTCGCGCCAGCCGGTCTTGCCGCGCAGGGTGACCAGCAGCCCTTGCCGTCAAAAATCTCGATCCAGCTGGCGCCATCGCTGTTGTCGTCGCGCATGACGTCGAGACCGACGATCTCGGAGCGCCGCAGGCCGCCGCCACAGCCCAGGAGCAAAATAGCGCGGTCGCGCAGGCCCTGAGGTCGTGGCCGAGCGTGGCGATCATCGCCAGCAGATCGTCGCCAGGACCGCCTCTTTCTGCCGCGGTGGCTTTGCGTGCTTGCGGCGAATGCCGGCAAGAACCTTATAGATATGCCGCTCCGCGCGGTCCAACGGCCGGCCGCGCTGGGTAAAGTTCCAGGCGAGGCCGGAAAGCCGCCGCTCGATGGTCGCAAACTAAAGGGCAGGGGCGCCACGCTTCGGATCGCCGGCGGCGGTGCCCGAGGCACAGGCGCTGATATTGAGCCTGATCACCTTCGAGCCCGGAGGCAGGGGATCGAAGCCAGCGCGCCGGCACCAGGAGGAAAAATGCCGCCAATCCTTGGGGTAGGCGTCGCGCGTGTTCTCCGAGGTGGCGTTGTAGCCCCTCGCGGTCTCGACCAGTTCCTGGACATGCGCCGGGACTCTTTGAGCCGGGTCTCCATCTCCTTGTAGAGCTTGTCAAGCTCGCCATCGACTGGCTTCAGGTCGTCGATTGAACATTGCGTCATCATAGGCTTTGTGCCTTGTTGTAGCAGGCATCGTCCGTTCGCGCGGCGGACACAGACATCACCGTCGCTGAGCCGAGAACGACGGTAAAAGAAAATGCACTCACTGACTTCATAACCAATCTCTTTTGCGGGTGATTTAGAAACGGACGCCGAGCTTGGCGCTGAACCCGTGTGTCTGGGCATCCGAGGCGATCTGTCCCTGATAGGCGATGCCGAACGTCGCGTTCTCGGTGATGTTTACGTCAAGCCCAGCTTCGAGCAGAGCTGCGTTCTTTGCGATCGGCACGCCCTTGATGGCGAAGGAGGAACCGCCAGCAAAGGCAAGAGCGGTATCCGGCCTGACGTCGCCGAAGGCGTGGCGCCAGCCAAGACCGCCGCGCGCGGTAGCAGTCACGGTGCCGAGGGTCAGTACCGTCGACGCACGCAGACCTAGCGTGGTAAACGCCGTGTCGCTCGAGCGATCCCCGCTCGACAAGGCGGCTGCGCCGCCATTCTCGGTGAAGCCATCGGCGTCAAAATTCACATAAGCGAGATTAGCGTAGGGCTCGAAGGAAGCCGAAGCCGTATTGATACGGTAGCCGAGCTCGCCAAAGGCCTGGAACGTGCCGGCGTCGTAATCGGCCGAAAGGCTGTCGGCGAAGCCTGGAAAGACCACGGACCTGCCGGTCTCGATGCTGTGCCAGGTATAGGCAAGGCCGGAACGAAAACCGAGATTGCCGTTCTGCGTGCCGGCAAAAAGACCGAGATGGTAATTCTCGCTCGAGCCCGACGACGCGCGATCGTCCGCCTCCAAGGAGGTATGGCTGTAGCCGCTGATGAGGCCGAGCCGCCAGCTTTCGCCGACAGCCGCGTCACCGCCAGCCAGAAAGCCGCCTGTCGAGTGATCGAGACCGGCGGCATTGCCGTCGCTGTCGAGATGACCCCAGGCGCCGAAGCCACGGCCCCATACGGCGAAATTCTCACTCGTTGCCGGGGCCAGTTCCAGACCACCCAGCCCATAAGTCATCACCGGAACGCTGGAGGCACCGACGCCGTCGAACGCCGCACGGATCCGTTCGCTCGCGGCATCGCGTACAGAATGACTGTCCTCGATGAGGCCGCTATGAATGGAAGCATGAACCTCGCCTGATAGCATATCGAAAGCGTTGCGGGCTTCCGGCGCCGTCAGGAACAGGATGTTGTCCTGGATCGGATTACCGCTTCCAAGCGCCTGAGCCGCTGCGGCGACCGAGCGTTGATTGAAGGTGCTGGCTACATCGGCAAACGCCGTCGATGTGCGGCTGATATCGAGATAGACATTGTTGGCATCGTAGACGAGCTGGAAATCGACGAAGGGCGTCGCGTCTGTCGCCAGAGCCCCCGTCAGCCCGCCATAGGTGCCGCTTACGCCGCCTGCTGCGGAGAGCAGAGTATATCGGGCATCGACCGATAGCGTTCCCTGCCGCAGCAGCTCGATCTGCGCGCCGCTGTCGATCGCCGCTGCTCCGCCAACATCGATGAGATCGGACGACCTTGCGAGGTCGACCTGATAGATCGATCCGGACTGCTGCGCGAAATCGCCCGTGACAGTCAGTGTGGTGACGATCCTGCTCGGATCGGTCGCACTGCCAGGAGCGACCGTGCCGCCCTCGGAAATGGTGACCGCACCGTAGGTGCCGCCGCCTGCGACGACACCGCCGCTGTTTGCGATAGCCGTGCCCCCGATCTGCCCGTCATTCCCGAGAAAGCCGGACGTGGTCGCATCATGGGAAAGCACACCTGTATCGGCAAGCAGCAATCCCGCGCCGGAACCGACCGTCGTCATGCCGGAAAAATTGTTCTTTCCGCTCAGCGTTTGCACGCCACCGGCAACGAATAGTTTGCCGCCCATATTATTGTTATCAACGTCGAGGTCGTTGATGCTGCCGGCGAACGTGTCGTTCGAATCCGTTAGCACCAGGGTACGCTTGCCCAGTTCGACCGTTCCGCTGCCACTCAGGCTACGAATACGGGCATCGTTGTAGGCGTCGGAGATTCCCCAATAGTCGCTGCCATTTCCATGTTCGGAGATATCGAACGTGCCGTCTGCAACGACTTTCGCTGACCGTTGGATGTTGCCGAGCCCCGCAAGCGAGAGATAGGCATCCTGAGCAATATTCGTCTCGCCGGTGTAGGTGTTGACATTCGTCATCCGGACCACCGTCTTTGTATCAAGCGTCAGCGATCCGGAGCCGGAGACGACACCCGCTATGCCGAACCCGCCCTCATTCCCCATGCTCGTCGTGATCCTGCTCAGACCGGTCCCTTCGGGTGCGGATGAATCGGTAGAGAAGTTGCTGGCAGTGACGAAATGTGACGTATAAGCGGTATACTTCTTCTCCAGATCGAAAATGACCGATCTGTTTTTGAAGAAGTCAAGACCGGCAACAAAACTGGTCTGGTCATTGGGTTGTTCCGTCGTGCCGCTGGTGTAGGTGAAGTCGATATTGTCCAGCCTTACCGGATCGCCATCCGTTCCTGCGATTGTAACGCTCGGGATGTTGCCCGATGCGCTTACGATCTCGCGTTGCTCATTTCTCCGAACATTTTTAAGTTTGACGCCCGCATCCTGAAATTGCTTCAGCATCGCATCACTGATCTCCAGACTGCCACCGCCCGGTGTGCCGGTGTCGAGCAATACCGCGGTCTTGTTGGGGTCGGTGATTGGTGGGGCTCCATCCTTAACCGTGTACTGCAGATTGTAGCTGCCTTCGTATTCGGTCGAGGCATTGGCGCCAGAGCCAGGAAAATTCTGATAAGAATCCTGATCTTTTTCCTCGGGTTCTCCCCATGGCATGGCATTAGTATATTGGGCCCGGAGGCTTGGATTGAGGTTGACAATCGTGCAGGGGGAACAGCCAGGCGTTTGGTCGCTCTCGGAATCCGGATTCACATTGGCGGAGACCACGTAGCCAGACCTGGTGACACTGCCCATCATGCCCCAGACACTTGTCTTGCCAAGAAAATCGCCGGCCCCGAATGTACCTGCGAAATCGCCGCCTTCGTCTGCCATCTTGCCAGCGGTCATTTTCGCCCGCTGCTCCTTATCGGCGTGATAAGGTTCTTGGAGATCCTGACCATACATATCTTTAAGTCCATCCGTCACGGATCCCGGCGTGCACTTAAGATTGTTGTCCTTGCAATACGCATGGGTATAGACAAAATCGAGAATGCGAGCAGCCCGGTATTTCTTATCGCTTACAGACGGCCCGTCGATTGTTATCTTTTGATCTGGATCGACATATGTAAATTTATCAATTTCCACGTTCTGAAGCTTATTACCATACGTTCCGTCCCCGTACGTATATACGTAAGGCGTGTCGGCAATCGGGCGGACCCCGGTCACCTCTGACCCGATCTGCGTGTTGAGCTGGTCCGAGCCCGTGTCGAATACGTATCGCTGCGCGTTGCCATTGTTGATCTTGGCCCAGATGCCCAGGCGGTCATGGCCTTCCCCGACATACTCCAGCGGGATCGAAATCGGGTCGTCGGCCAACGCTTCTCCAGTTGGAAATGCTACCAGACCCACCCCGAGAGACACAGCCGGCAGGAATACCGTCGTCATCGCGGTGGTTGCCGCCAGAAAGTTCTTTGTCCTGAAACAAGCCTGCATACCTGGTCCTCGAAAAAGTCTCGCAAACTGATTGTTCATTGGAACGGCCTCCTGAATTGTTTAACGAGACCCTTTATGGCGGCCCTGGCTGACAACAGCCTGAAAGCTGCAAGCGGCCTGCGAGAATGGGGCGATCCTGAATGACGACAGGTGCTGTCAACAATGGATGAGTGCTCGGCCTGAAAGCTGAGCACGCTTTATGCTCAGGCTGCTGACAAGGCCAAAGCAGCGTAAGTGCGGAGTGAAATCCAAGGTCCACATGGGTCGTCGCGCTTCCCGTGCGCCTGGGAAGGCGCCGGCCCGGCCAAGCTTTCCCAGATCGTCCGGATGGCGCACAAGATACCGGTTCAGGTCGATCGAGATGGAGGCCGAGGCGTATGCCAAGGCGGTCGACTGCCTGACGAAAGATCAGAATGCGTCGCTGGCGCTCTACGATTTCCGCCGGCAGCGAGCTCAGCTCCTGCCGGGCATCCGTGTTTACTGGCGACGAGACACAAGATGTGCCCAAATTGCCACCAGACCGTCACCTGCGATGAGTTTCGGCAACTGATTTTGTCCTTTCAATCGTCGCCACTTCCTGGCCGCGGCCAACATGGGCCACTCGAAGGCAGCAGACTGGCGGCTATATGGACGGGCTGTGAGCCCGCACCGGAGACATTGGCGAAATCTACGATCTCTATAGCAACGTCAAGGAGAAGCGCGAGGTGTTGCAGATGTGGTCAAATCACATCGAATGGCTGATCAAGCAGGCTGCGGATGACGCTCTGGCGGCGTAGCTGCTGGCATGGGCGGAAGATGC